>JALYTV010000093.1 GCA_030854105.1 Verrucomicrobiota bacterium
GAACGCTATTGCCAGCTCATCCTCGAAGGCGACGCCGACGCGATCCGACTTTTGCTGCAAAGTTCCGCCGTGGGCGCGATGGACGAATCGATCGCCGCCGGCGACAGCGCCATTGCTCAGGCGCGGCAAACGCTCGGCGCACTGGAAAGCACTCCGGCGGTCGACGCGCTCCGGTCGTTAGCCGACACGATCGGCGCGATGCTGGAAGGTTTGCGCGTTGGCACTCGTTAGTTTTTTGGAATGGCGGCCGTCAAAATCCGCGAGCTGCCGGAGGACGATCGTCCGCGCGAAAAACTTTTGCGCCGCGGCGCGCACGCGCTGACTGATCGCGAGCTGCTGGCGATTCTCCTGCGCACCGGAGTGCCCGGCGCGAACGCGGTGGAAATCGGCGGCGAACTTCTGCATAAACACCATTCGCTTGGCGAACTGGCGCGCTGCACCGCCGGCGAATTATCCAAACAGCGCGGCGTCGGTCCGGCGAAAGCAGTGCAACTGGCGGCAGCCTTCGAGCTCGGAGCGCGGCTCGCGCGGGAAAAAATCACGCGCCAGAAAATCGATTCACCGGAATCCGTCTGCGAACTGCTGGGCGCGGAACTGCGTGCGCTGCGCAAGGAAACGCTGCGCGTCGTTTTGCTCGATACGCGCTACCGCTTGCTCGGCACGGAGGAAATTTCGCTCGGCAGCGTGAACGAAAGCATCGCGCATCCACGCGAAATTTTCCGGCCGGCGTTTCTGATGTCAGCCTACGCGATCATCGTGGTGCACAATCATCCCTCGGGCGATCCGGCGCCGAGCGCGTCCGATCATTCGCTCACGCGCCGACTCGCGGAAGTCGCGGAGTTAACGCAAATCCGTTTGCTTGATCACGTCATCATCGGCGCGCCGGCGGAAGATCGTGCTGCTTATTTCAGCTTCAAAGAAGCCGGCGTGCTCTGATGATTCATCTCACCGCCATTGTCGGCTCCGGCGCAAAAATCGGCGAGCGCGTCGAGATCGGGCCGCATACTTTGATCGGCGGCGAGGTCACGATCGGAGACGACACGATCATCGGCGCGAATGCGGTGCTCGAAGGCGAAGTCGTGCTCGGCGCGGGCAATCGCATCGGACACGGCGCGATTATTGGCGGCGCGCCCCAGGACGTGAACTTTTCCGAAAAAACGCGCAGCCGGGTGGAGATCGGCGCGCGCAACGTCATTCGTGAATACTGCACCATTCATCGCGGCACAGCGGAAGGCAGCGCGACGAAAATCGGCGACGACAATTTTCTGATGATCGGCGTGCACGTGGGACACAACTGCGTCGTCGGCAACAAAGTGATTATCGCGAACAACGTGCTGCTGGCCGGCCACGTCATCATCGACGACCAGGCGTTCATCGGCGGCGGCACAACGTTTCATCAAAACATGCGCGTGGGCCGGCTGGTGATGGTGCAGGGCAGCTCCGCGTTCGGAAAAGATCTGCCGCCGTTCACGCTGGCGGCGGAACGCAACGCCATCTTCGGGTTGAATGTCGTCGGCTTGCGACGCGCGCAATTTTCCGCCGAGCAGCGTCTTGAAATCAAACGCGCGTTCAACTTGCTTTACCGTAGCGGACTTACTTTTCGCGATGCAGTGGCGCAGGCGAAAAAGGAAACGTGGAGCGAACTCGGGCACGAGTTTTTCGAGTTCGTTGCCGCCGCGCTGGAAAAACGCGGCGTCTGCCCGCTCGCGAAAAACGCCGACGATTAGTCGTTAGCCGACCCGATGGCGAGCAGCGCCAGCATGCGGCCGGTTTTCCCTTTCTCGGCGCGATACGAATAATAGCGCTCGAGATCGCACGCGGTGCAGATGCCGCAATCATGCACGCCGATAACGCCGGCATCGCGACATTGGCGCGCGATCTCGGCCGCGAAATCGACTTCGTAATGCGGCGGCCGAATACAAGGGCTTATTTGCGCGACGAGATCGCGCGGTGGCACGCCGAATCTTGTTTCAAGCAGCGCGATCGCGCGCGCGACGATGCCGAGTTCGGTGCCTTTGCGACCGGAATGAACGAGGCCGATGGCGCGCCGTTCGCGGTCGACGAGATAAACGGCGGCGCAATCGGCGATGTAAATGCCGAGCGCCAGATCGCGCTGGTTAGTAATCAAACCATCGCAGCCGTCGAAACATCGATCGGCCGCCAGCGCTTGATCGATGACCGCGATCTCGTTGCCATGAATTTGTTTCGCGGTCGCGAAGGGAAAATCGCCAATTTCCCCGCGCAGTTTCCGATGGACGGCATCGAGGTGGGCGAGCGCGACGTCCTTATCGTGCGCGACATCGATGCCGGGAATGCGCCCGGTGAAGCCGTGCCGCACGCGCAAGGCGTCGAGCGCGACAAACTGCTCGAGCGCGCTACTTCCCAAACGCGTGATCGACTTTCGTCCGCGTGGTCGTCTCCGTGCCGGGAGGACAATTGAGCGGCAACGGCGTCGGCTTCGGCCCCGGCGTGGGATTGACGTCGGTGCGCAATTTCCGGCGCGTGGCGGGGACGTCGAGACACGGCGAGTAGTGAACTTCCGTAGCGGTGGCGCGATCGAATTCCGCAACGGCAGCGTTGTAAGTGTAGAGCGCCTGCAATTGCGTCGAGCGTGCAGTGGTCAACTGCACGCGCGCGTCGAGCACTTCGAGCTGGGTGCCGGCGCCGGCGTCGAGTCGCGCGGCAGCGAGCCGAAGCGCTTCGTCCGCTTGCTCGACGTTTTTCTGCTGGCTCTGAATCAATTCGCGACCCTGTACCAGGTTCGCGTAGGCCTGCTGCACCTCGAGCTCCACCTGACGCGCCGCATCATCGAGCGTGATTTTGGATTCTTCGAGCACGGCCTGCGCCTGTTTCAAGCGGCCGTAAGTCGCGCCCCAATCCCAGATCGCCCAACTGCCGGTGGCGCCGACGATGTAACCGGCGCGCGCGCGGCGAATATTATCGGAGAACGAATTGCTGCGCACTTCTTCGCCAGCCGACGCGCTCAGCTGCGGGAAAAATCCGGAGCGCGCGACGCCGACCTGCGCGCGATTCGAGAGCACGTTGGCCTTTTGTTGTTTCAAGAAAGGCCGGGCTTGCTTCGCCACTTCGATCGCCTGCGTGAGCGACATCTGGCGCGGGACGTAATTGAGTTCGCCGATCGCTTCGAGCGGCGCGCCGGTGCCGCGCGCGGGATCGAAATCGAGCCCGAGCGTTTTCGCCAGTTGCAACTGCGAGATGCGGTAAGTATTCCGCGCCGTGATCAGTTGCGGAATTTGATTCGAGAGCGCGACCTGCGCTTGCAAAACGTTGAAGCGCGGGACGGTGCCGGCTTCGAAACGATTTTGCTGATCCTGCAACTGGCTCTGCAAAAGCTTTACCGATTCTTCCTGCACGCCGATGAGGGCGCGGTTGAGCAGTACCTGGTAAAATTGCTGGCGCACCGTGGCGACGGCCTGATCGATAATGTTGCGGAAGCTGTAGTAGGAGGAATCGCGTTGAAAATTAGCCGACCGGATATTCGAAACGATGCGACCGCCGGCGAAGATCACCTGCGTTGCTTCGATGGCCACGGTGTAGTTGCGCTCGGCAGTGGTGAAATTTAAACCGCCGCCGCCGCCCCCTCCTCCGGTGATAAAACTGTTGCCGTTCGTGATGTGCGGATCGAGATCGGAGAACTGGCCGGTAGCGTTCACCTGCGGCAAAATCGCGGCACGCATTTCGATGTAGAGTCCCTTGGTGCGCTCGATTTCCTGGCGCGCGATGAGGATGGTCGGATTCTGCTGCAGGGCGGTGAGAATCGCCTGGTCGAGCGTAAACGTCGGCGCGCCGTGGCTCCTTGTTTCCAAGGAAACTTCGCCGCCGCGGGCGCAGAGCGGGCTGGCTATGAGCAGGAAAAGAAAGAAGCGGGTCGCGCGTAGCATGCGGATGGAGTTGGAAAAGTTTGTCAACAGCGGGAAGCGCGCAGTTTACGCGAGTCGGGAATGATTGCCAGCGCACTCTCCGTCGCTTTTTACCGAGTCTTTCGCCTGACAAAAATCGTAAATTTTGCTGTAAATTTGCAACCACGCCCGTTGCTCGCCCGGGCTCAGGTGCTCCATTACTTTCATCAGATTTTCCACCATGTCGTCGCGAATGCGCCGCACCAGCGCCGAGCCTTTGCTAGTGATGCAGACCATCACTTTGCGACGATCTTCCGGCGCGCTGGCGCGCGTGACGTAATCGAGATTATCCAGGCGCGCGACGAGTCCGCTCGCGGCCGCCGTGGTGTGCCCCATCTTCTGCGCGATGGCCGACATCGTGAGCACTTCCTTGTGATCGAGCGCGGCGAGCAGAAAAAATTGCGGGAAGGAAACATTGCCCTCGGCGAGCTCGCCACAGAGACGCAGGAGAAAGCAGCGCTGCATCTCCAGGATGATATGGCAAAGGCGCTCCATATCTGCCCGCACGGGAGGAGCATCGATTGTTCCCGTTTTCACCGGCGCTAAGCTAGAAGGAGCCGCCGGTGTGTCAACCGGCGCGCTCACTGCAACGCGTCGAGCGCGACTACATCCACGACTTCGTTTGCCGGCAATCGTGCGCCGGACTCCGCGCGCAGGAGCGCGTTCGAGCCCGCGAGACCGAAAAGCGCGTGCGACTCCTGCCGCCCGGCGACCGCGAAAGCGCCGTCGCGAATTTTCCCGCGCAAATAATGCGCGCGCTCTTCGGTATTCTCGATCGCGCCGGCTAAACGGATCGCCGTCGTCGGCAAACGCAGCTCGCCCGCGCCCATCAGGCGCAACAACGCCGCGCGCACGAAAACGAGGAACGTCACGAACGACGAAACCGGATTCCCCGGCAGCCCGAAAATATGGCAACTGCCCTTGCGACCGAAGAGAAACGGCTTTCCTGGCTTGATCGCGACGCGCCACAATTCCAGCTCCGCGCCGATCTCGTGCAACGCCGCGCGCACGTGATCGTGCTCGCCGACGGAGACGCCGCCGCTCACGATGAGCGCGCTGTTTGTGGTCTGGGCGTCGAGCACGGCGCAGAGTTTTTGAAAATCATCCGCGCAATGTTTTTGCGCGCGCACTTCGGCGCCGGCGCGGCGCGCGAGAGCGGCCAGCATCGCACCGTTCGATTCGTAAATTTGTCCGGGCTTCAATTTCTGGCCAGCCGGCACCACCTCGTCGCCGGTGGTCACGATGCCGACCGTCGGCTGCCCACCGATTTGCAGCGACGCGATCCCCTGCGCCGCCAGCAAACCAATCGTGCTGGCTGTGATCCGGTCGCCAGCCGACACGATCTTTTGCCCGACGGCGAGATCCGCGCCCGCGCGCCGGATAAATTCTCCCGACGCGGCCGCGCTGCGAATGGTAACTACGCCGTTCGCGCGCTCGGTGTCCTCCTGCATCACCACCGCGTCCGCGCGCAGCGGCAACGGCGCGCCCGTAAAAATGCGGACGGCTTCGCCCGGCTGCACCGTCAATCCTCGATCAATGCCCGCCGCATGTTCGCCGATAATTTTCAACCGCGCGTTCTCGATCGCAGACGACGCGATCACCGCATAGCCGTCCATCGAGGAATTGTCGAAGGCCGGTTGGGCCACGCACGCGATCAGATTCTCGGCCGCGAATCGCCCGAGCGCGTCGGCTAACATCGCGTCGGCTGACGGCAGCGGTTCGGTCGCCGCCAGAATTTTCGCGAGCGCTTCGTCTTCCCGAATCATCGCCAGACCTTAGCGCAAAAGTCGCGCGATTGACGATTTTCTGCGCGCCCGCATATTGCGCCGCGACTTTTCTTTGGTGAGATGGCTGAGTGGTCGAAAGCAGCGCTTTGCTAAAGCGCCGTACCCCAAAAGGGTACCGAGGGTTCGAATCCCTCTCTCACCGCGCTTTCACGCGAATCTCCGCGCTGATAAGAATTCGATGTCGTGACGCGAGCGACCGTCCAGCGCCAACTCGAGCGCGATTTCGCCGATGACTGGGGCGAATTTGTAGCCGTGGCCGGAGAAGCCGCCGCAGAGGATAACGCGCGCATTTTCGGGATGGCGGTCGATGACGAAATGTTCGTCGGGCGTGAGTGAATACATGCACGCGGAGGCTTCGCGAAACTGCGCGCCGGCGCCAGGCATCCACGATTCCAAGGCGCTTTGCAGCGGCGCGATGTCGGCGGCGCGGTCGATGGCGCGATTGATTTGATCAGGGGACACGATCTCGCCGTGGCCGTGAAACGCCGCTTTCACACCTTCGCCAAAATCGGGAAAACCGTAGAATGCCGCCGGCAATTCGGGGCGATCAACGAGGAAGGCGGGGAATTGCGGATGGCGAAATTGCGCGTTGGTCGGCGCGAACCACGCTTGCACGTTTCGCTGCACGCGAATCGCAACGCCAAGCTTTTGCATTTCTCCGGCGAACCACGGCCCGAGCGTGAGGACGAGATGGCGCGCGCAAATCTCTTCGCCGTTTTCCAACGCGAGGCGCACTTCATCGCCATGGCGCGTCCAATTTTTCATCGCGCTGCCAAAGCGAAACTCACCGCGTTGCGCGATGGCGAGATGCGCGCGCGTTCCTTTCTCGGGATCGAGCACGCCAGCCGCGGCTTCGAAAATTGCGATCTCGTCGTCTCGCATCCGCACCGCCGGGAATCGTTCGCTCGTTTCTCGCGCGTCGAGCCGCTCGGTGGGCAAGCCATGCTGCTGCGCTGCAGCGAAGGAGCGCGCGACTAATGCACTCGTGCGCGGTCCGGCCATAAGCAATCCCGTTCGCCGGAAGATCGACTGGCTCGTTTCCCGCTCGAGGCGCAGCCACAATTCCTCCGCGCGATGCAGCAACGGAATGTAACGCTCGTCCTCGAAATAAGCTTTGCGAAACAGACGCGTGCGACCGTGGGAGGAACCTTGCGCGTGCGGCGGCTCGTAGCGATCAACTCCAATGGCAGTCACACCGCGCCGCACGCATTCGGCGAGGACAGCGCTGCCGATTCCGCCCACGCCGACAACGGCGACATCGAACGCGCTCATGGATCGCTAGCTGACGACGCCGCGCAATTGCTGGCGCAAATGCGCGAGTCGCCTCGCGTTCACTCCGAAATCGTAGAGGCCGCGGCGCGCTTCCGCATGCGCGGTCGCGATGTCACCACTTCGTTCGATGGTGAGATCGTCGACGAAACCGAAAACGCGACTGCGACATTCCGCGCGCAAAGAATCCGCATTCTGCTCCACCAGGCGCGTGCGCGGCCAGCGACTTATCGTGTCGGCTAAGCGCGCCCACGCATCCGGCTGGAGCATGCGAAAGGTGCCATCGGCCGAGCGAAGAGATCGAGTGTTCATTGGGAGTTGAGCGTGAGCCTTGCAAAAATCGGGCGGAGCAGGCGAGCGCTTCGCCCACGCGACCGGTTTTTCGACCTCGCGCATTGGATCATGCGGCAGTTACAAGTCTTCGTGGCGCCGATACAAAGCAAACGTTGGCGCTCTGCGATCATCCGACGAGCGCGGCGAAATCTTCCAGCGCGGGAGGCGCGGGGAACGGCGTAAGCAAAGTTCGCAGCAACGCGTTGTCCCCGACGGCGCACGAGACATTCGCTGACTGCGAGGAGCCGCTGTCAGCCCGCATTTGCATTTCATCGGCCCGGCCGGCGTGCTGAAGAATCGCGGCTGCGATCTCGGCAATGTTTAGCCCGCGACCGCTGCAAAGATTCACGATCGTGCCGCTCGCGAGGCTGACTGAGCCGAGACGCGCGAGCAGATCCATCGCGATGTCCGCGCGCAGAAAATCGCGCACCGCGTCGAGCTGGCCGAGGCGAATCGGAGTTTTATCGCGCAACTGCGCCAGCAGGACGCCGGGAAACAACGATCGCGGCATATCGCGCGCGAAAATATTGAAAGCGCGCACTACGGTGACGTGCAGGCCGCGCTCCGCGAAGAGGAGCGCTTCATTCGTCGCGCGCAACTTACTGCGTCCATACGCGCTCAATGGTCGCGCCGGCTCGTTCTCGGAAATTGGCTGGCGCTCGGCCGGCACATCGCCGTATTCCGCTGCGCTGCCCATGAGGAAAACCGACAGAGCGCGCGAGCCGCTCGCTTCGATCGCACTCATTAACGCGCGAGCCGACCACAAATTCACCGCGTCGAATTTCTCGTCACTTTCCGCCGCGCGCGTCCCGAGCAGATGAAAAATCAGATCGGGCTGGCTATGATCCAACTGCGCGCGCCAATCGCTCACGCGCACGACGTTTCCGACTTCAGCCCGGCCCGCAGCGGTGACGTCCCATCGGTGATTTCGAAGCGCGGCGCACAAGTAGCGCCCGAGAAATCCGGAGCCGCCCGTGACCAGCGCGCGTCTCATGCGCCGGGCAGAATTTCACCGCGCGACGAATGAAGCGC
>JALYTV010000094.1 GCA_030854105.1 Verrucomicrobiota bacterium
GTCGCGCCGCTCGCTCAATCCGAGTTCGACTAGTTTGCCTTCGAGCCGGCGCGAGCGATCGCGTCGCGAAAGATGCGGCGAGCGAATGGCCGCGGCAAATTGCAGATTCTCGCCGATGGTCAGGTGCTCATCGAACGCGTCCTCCTGCGGAATGTAAGCGAGGTAGCGTTTCAACTCGTCGAGGTGCGAGTAGAGCGACTGGCCGTTGAGCAAAATCTGGCCGCTGGCCGGCTGCAATTGTCCCGCCAGCACTTTGAGCAGCGTGCTCTTGCCGCAACCGCTCGCGCCCATCACGCAGACGAGCTCGCCACGATTGAGCGTGCACGAAATGCCATCGAGGCCGACGTCGCCGTTGGCGAAGCGATGCGTCACGTCGCTCACTTCGACCGAGCGAATGATATTGCGCTCTTCCTCGATGATGCGCTCGGAGAAATTGCATTTGAGGAACTGGCCCACATCGATGCGAATGGTGTCGCCGTCGGCCAGCTTGGCGGTCGTGCGCACCGCGCTCTCGCCGACCATGATCGGGCGATCGGCCTCGAGCACTTCCACCATGCCGACACGCTTGTCGTAATCGCAGAAAATTTTCAGCAGCACATCGCCGGCCGTGCCGGGCGAAAGCAAAATATCGTCGGCTTGCAGCAAGCTCGGATTGTTGGACACGAGATACTCCGATTTTGACGCCTTCAGTTGAAAGCGACCGCCCATGGCGCGAGCGCGTCGTCTCAGATCGAGGAAATCGAGTTCGCTATCGTTGTGGAAAACGATGCGATCTTCTAGGGCCGCTTCCGCCGCCGTGCCGGCGAGCAACTTCACGCCGTTCAGTTCCGCCTCGACGTCGCGCAGCGCGCGCACTTTCACTTTCAATCCAAAGGTGACTTCGAGCGCGCTTTCGCGTGAACGCGAACGCTCCAGCGCGACTTCGTCGGAATCGCGATTCACCCGAATGAAGATTTGCGGCAGCGAAACGTTTTTCTTGGCGTTGAAATACTGCGCGAGCTCCTGGTAGGTCAGCACCTGGTCGCCGATGAGAATGCGTTGCCCGGGATAAATGCGGCAGAAGCCGCCGCGGGCGAGCGGACGGCCCCGCACCGAGACCGACTGTCCGCTGTAATTTTTCAACAGGATCAGATCGTGATAACGAAACGCCAGCAGCTGTTCGTTGCCCTGCAGACTCTTGAGCGTGACGTCAGCCTTCCCGTTGTTGCCGAAGGAAACCGATTCCAGCGGTGACGCGCCGCGCTGGTAGACCGCGGCATCGGATTCCTCGGACGCGTTCAATTGATAAACGATGTCGATCGCCTGCGCCGCCATGCCGAGTTGCGACATGAAGGAATAGAACTGCACCACTTGCTCCTGCTTCAGCCCCGCCTGCGAAATGAGATCGTAAAGCTGCACGCCGAGCATGATCTTGCGATCGGCGCTGAGCTGGGCCGCGAGTTTCTGCGCCATCGCACCGAGGTCCTGCTGCTCGTAAAGCGCCTGACGAAAAAGCTGGCGCAACTGCGAGTAGACCGCTTCCGGATAATCGTAGCGCAGGAAGCCGAGGCTGGAGTCGATTTCTTCTTCCAGCAAAACACCGTCGGCTTTCGAGAAACTGGCGAGCACCTGGATGAGCAACGGCAGCAGATTGGGCCCTTCCGAAACGCTGCGCGGCTTGCGCATGGCTCGGCGCGCCCAACGCCGGCTGGTGCGTCGCATGCGATAGGCGAAAGGGGTAACCTTTTGCACCGCGCGATCGATGCGATCGGCCACTTGAGTTAACAATTCGCTCATTTCCGTGATCGCTGGGAAATTAGCCTACCCGCTCGCCGGTGCCAAGGCCGTGCCGCGGGCGTCCATTTTTGGCGCAGCCACGAATCAGTAACAGAGAGGCGGCGCGTCTCCTGCTCTTTGCAATGCAAACTCGCTCATGTAACGTTTTCTCAGGCGCGAATCCTTCCCGCCATCCCAAGCAAAATGCCCGACCGTAATTCTCAACGCGACAACAAGCGCGGCCCCGATCCCACCTTCAACTGGCGCGGCCTCATCCTGCTCGCTCTCGCTTTCACTCTCATCGCCATGGCGCTGTTCGTGCGCAATGGCAGCTACGCCAGCGTCGAAGACGTGCCCTACAACCGCTTCATCGAACTGCTCGACAAGAAGCAGATCGTAAACAGCCCGAATTATCCGCTCGCCCTCGTGGTCGAGGACGGCCGGCCCACCCAATCGCTCACCGGTTCCTACCTGAAGGAGTCCGCCGGCAATCAGCAGCCGATCAAATTCCGCACCGCCATCTATCTTAATTACAATACGAATCTGCAGGAGAAGCTTGCCGCTGCCGGCATGCAGCCCGCCATTCGTACCGAGTCGAATTACATCGGCCAAACGCTGCTCGGCTTCCTCCCGATCGCGCTGTTTCTGGTGGTATTGTATTTTCTCTTCCGCCAGCAAATCCGCATGGCGGGCAAAGGCGCGCTCAATTTCGGTAAATCAAAAGCGCGCATGCTGGCGCGCGACAAAAATAAAATCACTTTCCGCGATGTCGCCGGCGTCGAGGAAGCAAAGGACGAAGTGCAGGAGCTCGTCGAATTCCTGCGCGACCCGAAAAAATTTCAGAAACTCGGCGGCCGCATTCCGAAAGGCGTGCTGATGGTCGGTCCTCCAGGAACGGGCAAGACGTTGCTCGCCCGCGCCATCGCCGGTGAAGCCGACGTCCCGTTCTTCTCCATCAGCGGCTCGGATTTCGTCGAGATGTTCGTCGGCGTCGGCGCCAGCCGCGTCCGCGATATGTTCGAGCAAGGCAAGAAGTCCGCCCCCTGCATTATTTTCATCGACGAAATCGACGCGGTTGGTCGCCATCGCGGCCACGGTGTCGGCGGTGGACATGACGAACGCGAGCAGACGCTGAACGCGTTGCTCGTCGAGATGGACGGCTTCGACACGCAGGAAGGCGTCATCATTATCGCCGCCACCAACCGCCCCGATGTGCTCGATCCCGCGTTGCTGCGCCCCGGCCGTTTCGACCGGCAAATCACCGTTAACCTGCCCGATGTGAAAGGCCGCGAGGAAATCCTGCGCGTGCACGCGAAGAAAGTGAAACTGGCCGAAGGCGTCACGCTCGAAACGGTCGCGCGCGGCACGCCCGGTTATTCCGGCGCGGAACTCGCGAACGTGATCAACGAAGCCGCCTTGCTCGCCGCCCGTCGCGGATTGAAAGGCATCACGCTCCACGAACTCGAAGAAGCGCGCGACAAAGTGCGCTGGGGCAAGGAGCGCCGCAGCCTTGCGCTGAGCGAAAAGGAAAAGACGAACACGGCCTACCACGAAGCCGGCCACGCGTTGCTGCTGGAATTGCTCGAGCACACCGAGCCGCTGCACAAAGTCACCATCATCCCGCGCGGCCCGTCGTTAGGCAGCACGATGTGGTTGCCGGAAGAAGACAAATACACCAACCGCAAAAACGAATTGCTCGCCAGCCTCGCCGTCAGCATGGGCGGCCGCGTTGCGGAAGAAATCGTATTCGGCGACGTCACCAACGGCGCCCGCGGCGACATCAAGATAGCGACCGCCACCGCTCGCCGCATGGTTTGCGAATGGGGCATGAGCGAGAAAATGGGCATGGTCGAGTACGGCGAACATGAAGACTATGTCTTCCTCGGCCGCGACATCTCGCGTTCCCGCGATTACAGCGAAGCGACCGCGAAAGAGATCGACGGCGAAGTGCGCAAGCTCGTCGACGACGCCTACGCGACGGCGAAGAAAAAGCTGACGGAAAAGCGCTCCACTCTCGACGCCATCGCCAAGGCGCTGCTGGAATATGAGACGCTCGATGGCCCACAGATCAAAGAATTGATCGAGCACGGACGGCTGCTGAATCCGCCGCCGACTTTACCGCCGCCTCCGGGCCCGACGATAAGTGCGGAGAAACCGGCGAAGCAAGTGGTCGTCGCGCCCGATGTGACGCCACCGTTGCCGGGCGCATTAGGCGGCGCGCCCGCCTAGCAGCCGAATCATAGCCGACGCGCTCACCCTGTAGCGGCGGTCTGTGACCGCCGAAAACGAACGCGTCGAGAAGGTCGACGGTCATAGACCGCCGCTACAAAGATTATTCGCCGCGCTGTTTCTCGACGAGATGACGGAGTTGGCGCTCCATCGTTTTGAAAGCGTCGTGCACCACTTTCGTCAACGGTTCATGCGGGCCGTTGTCTTTCTGTGTTTCCTCGGCAATCAGCTCGTGCCCCGGCGGCACGGTCACGTCGATGCGCACCCGGAATTGATTTCCTTTTTTGTGAGTATGATTCGGCTGCTCGATGGCAACGTCACAGCGGCTGATGTGATCGCAAAATTTGTCGAGATGCGTGGCTTTCTCCCGCACCATCTCTTCGATTTCGGCTGATTTATCGAGGCCGCGATAGCTGATGTTCAGTGGCAATTGCATAACCAGGGAACTTACAGGCCGGGGACGCGGCAAGGCAAGGCCGCGCGCGCAAATCACAGCGGCTGCAGCGAGCGAAAATGCGACGGCAACTTAGCCAGCTCGATTTTTACCAGGTCCGCTTTGACATGCTCGACGATCTGCTCGCGGCGCGGCGGCGGCAGGTGTTCGACGATGTGATTATAAATTTCCGAAGGCGCGGCCAACGACCAGCCGGCCGGCTTTTCGCGCTGCAAAATATTTTCGATCTCACTCGCGAGCTGCTTGCAGGTGCGACGATCCGCTTCGCCGGCGACGTGCGTACGCTCGCCCGCACTGTTCATATGGCGACCGTTGCCGCCATCGCTGACCGGAAAGCCGCCGGCCTGATCGCTCACTTTATCGGACAAGGCGCCGCGCGCCTCGGTCAGCGCGAAAGCCTGCACTAACTTCAAACTCGGGCCGCGCGTCGGCGTTTCTTCCACGCGGTACGCTTTCAGACTGCCGCGATCGGCCACCACGATGAGCGAGGTCGGTGTCATAAGAAATCAAGTTACGCGCGACCACCGCGCAGGGCACTACTCTTTCTTCTTCGCCGCCGGCGGGGTGACGGGTGGCATTTCGAAATGGCGTTTGCGGTAGGATTCGTGCCGCGCTTCTTCCTGCGGCCCGCGACTCAGGCGCAGCAAACAAATGGCGCGATCCACCAACGGCACATCTTCGCCGGAAGAATATTTTTTCGCTTCCGCGAGAAATCCCGTCTCGGTTGCCGTATCCAAAATCAATTCCCATTCGAGATTTTCCTGGCCGGGCAACAGGAACGGGATCGGCTCGTAATGCGCGTTGATGAGCAGAAGGAACGCGTCGTCCCGGATGGGCTCGCCGTGAAAATTGTGCACGTCGGCGGTGTCGCCGCTGAGCAACATGCCGAGACAGCGCGCGAACGGCGACGCCCATTCCTCCTCGGTCATTTCGTTGCCGCCGGGATTGAACCACATCACGTCGCGCGTCTCGCTGCCGCGAATACGCTGCCCCTGGAAAAATTTCGGACGCCGGAAAACCGGATGCGCATGACGCAGCGCGATCAAACGCTTCGTGAACTCAAACAGCGCGTTCTGTTTTTCATCGCGATTCTCCCAGTGGAACCAGCTGATGTCGCTATCCTGGCAATAGGCGTTGTTGTTGCCCTGCTGCGTGCGGCCGAATTCGTCGCCGCCCAGCAGCATCGGCACGCCCTGCGAGACGAACATCGTCGTCAGCAAATTGCGCCGCTGCCGTTCGCGTAGCGCGTTGATCTCCGCATCATCGGTCGGGCCTTCCACACCGTGATTCCACGAGTGATTATTGTTGTCGCCGTCCTGGTTGTTCTCGCCGTTGGCTTCGTTGTGCTTGTCGTTGTAGCTGACGAGGTCGTTAATGGTGAACCCATCATGGGAGGTGATAAAGTTGATGCTCGCGTAGGGACGCCGGCCATCGTGCTGGTAAAGATCTGGGCTCCCGGCGAGGCGATACGCCAGCTCGCCGATCTTCCCTTCGTCGCCTTTCCAGTAACTGCGAATGACATCGCGATACTTCCCGTTCCACTCCGCCCACAGC
This sequence comes from Verrucomicrobiota bacterium, assembly GCA_030854105.1. Taxonomy (GTDB): domain Bacteria; phylum Verrucomicrobiota; class Verrucomicrobiia; order Chthoniobacterales; family UBA10450; genus AV69. The sequence goes on from JALYTV010000094.1 coordinate 5,993, forward strand.
ACGGGAAAATTGCCGACCTGATAGCCGCCGTCGCCGACGTCCCACGGTTCCGCGATTAATTTCACCTGCGAGAGCACGGGGTCCTGGTGAATGATTTCGAAGAACGCGTGCAGCTTGTTCACGCCGTGCTCATCGCGCGCGAGCGTGCTGGCTAAATCGAAACGGAAGCCGTCGACGTGCATGTCGTTCACCCAATAGCGCAGACTATCCATCACCATCTGCAGCGGGCGCGAATGCAAGAGATTGAGCGTGTTCCCCGTGCCGGTGAAATCCTTGTAGTAACGCGGATCATCCGGCACCAGCCGGTAATACGGGACGTTGTCGATGCCGCGAAAACTGAGCGTCGCGCCCAGGCGATTGCCTTCGGCGGTGTGATTGTAAACGACGTCGAGAATCACCTCGAGCCGGGCCGCGTGCAGGTTTCGCACCATCGCTTTGAACTCCGTCACCTGCTGGCCCATGTCGCCGCTGCTGGAATAGTTCGCCTCCGGCGCGAAGAACCCGATCGTGTTGTAGCCCCAGTAATTCACCAGCCCGCGATCGATCAGCGCCTTGTCGTCGACGTGCTGGTGCACGGGCAACAATTCCACCGCGGTCACGCCGAGATTTTTCAAGTATTCGACCGCGGCGTTACTGCCGAGCCCGGCGTAGGTGCCGCGAATTTCTTCCGGCACGGCGTTCCACAATTTCGTGAATCCCTTCACGTGCACTTCGTAGATGATCGATTCCGCTAACGGGATCGCTGGCTTCTTGTCGTCGCCCCAATCGAACACGTTATCAATCACCACCGCGCGCGGCATGCCCGCGGCGTCATCGCGGAAATCGCGCGTGAGATCCTCCTCTTCGCCGCCCACCACGTAGGCAAACATTTCGTCGCCCCACTTGACGCTGCCCGCGATCGCTTTCGCATACGGATCGAGCAACAGCTTCGAGCTATTGAAACGCATGCCGCGCTCGGGTTCGTACGGACCTGAGACGCGATAGCCGTAAATCTGACCCGGCCGAACGTCCGGCAGGAACACGTGCCATACTTGATCAGTGTGTTCCGTCATCGGAATGCGCGCGCTTTCCGCCGGCACTTCCGCATTCTCAAAAAGACACAGCTCTACCGAAGTCGCGTTCTCGGAGAAAAGGGCGAAATTGGTTCCGTTCCCCATCCAGGTCGCGCCCAGCGGATAAGGATATCCCAGCCAAATTTTCGTCATAGGCGAAGTGTTCCTATTCCCTACGCCCGGCGGATGCGCAACGCGGCGCGCCCGTTTCGCAGAAATTTTATGAGCGAACGTCAGCCGACCCGCTCACATCCCGACCAGCACGCGTTGCGCTTTCTCCGGATCGGTCACGCGCAACACCATCAAGCCCGTCTCGGCTTTGCTGCTGGTCGCCAGATACGCGTACTCGATGTTCACCTCCGCCTTGGCGAGGCGATCGGAAATATTCGCCAGCGTACCGGGCTCGTTATCGCTCTCGATCATCAGCACTTCGCTTTCCAGCGCGATCATCCCGCCTTCGCCCAGAATCATCAGCGCCTTCATCGGATCGCTCACCACCAGCCGCACCACGGAGTGATCGACCGTGTCGGAAATGGTGAGCGCGTGAATGTTGATCTCGGCTCTGGCAAATTCCTCGCACACCCGCGCCAGCGCCCCGGGGCGATTGCTCAGGAAAATCGCCAGTTGCGTCGCTTGCTCGATCATCAAACGTGGCGCCATGGCGATAACGTTGGCGGCGACCGCGCGCGCTGACAACGGAAAAGGTGCTGGAGAGAGAGAGCGCAGCAGCGCATCTTGGCCGCGCGTGAAAATTGCCGACGCACTTTTTCCACCGGCCGATTACAAGCATCATCTCTCGATCAAACGCGGCGACCCTGCGCGCTTCTACGCGCCGACTGCGGAGCACGACGAGATTTTGCGCGAACACGCGCATTGGCTCGATGAGCAACCGGCGCACTACGCGGGCGCGTTGCCCGGCAGCGAACCGTTCCTCGCCGAGACCGCGCGTCAGTTACGCGCATGGATCGGCGTCGAGATCGCGCTGTCTGGCGATCCCGCGTCAGCGGTCATTGCGATTGGCAAGCAAATCGAACCCGACATCGTGCTGCTTGAGAAAAACGAGCAGGAAATCTTCCGCGTCGTCGCCGGCAGCGTCTCGTTTCCGTCGTCGTGGAACTTCGCTGAGAAACTCGGGCTGCCCCTCGACCTCGTCCACGC
>JALYTV010000095.1:0-1254 GCA_030854105.1 Verrucomicrobiota bacterium
TCTTCATGCGCTGGGCGCAAACAGAAAACGCCCGAAACGATGATTCACATCACCATTCCGCCGTCGACGCAGAGCACCTGGCCGGTGACGTAGCTCGCGTCCGCCGACGCGAGATACGCGACCGCCGCCGCGATGTCCTCGCCGCTGCCGACGCGCTTGAGCGGAATCCGTTCCTGAATCGATTTCTGAATTTCTTCAGACAGCCCGCTTGTCATGTCGGTGGCGATGAATCCCGGCGCGACCGCATTCACGGTAATGCCGCGCCCGGCTAATTCGCGCGCGAGCGATTTCGTAAAACCGAGCAAGCCGGCTTTGCTCGCCGCGTAATTCGTTTGCCCCGCGTTGCCGATCAACCCGATGACCGAGCTGATGTTGATAATGCGTCCACTGCGTTGTTTCACCATCGCGCGTTGAATCGCCTGCACGAAATTGAACGCGCCTTTCAAATTCGTGTTGAGCACGACGTCCCAATCTTCCGGCGTCATGCGCAGGCACAGCGTGTCGCGCGTGACGCCCGCGTTGTTTACCAGAATGTCGGCGCGTCCGAAGTCGGCGAGAATTTGTTCGCCGATTTTTTGCACGTCGGCGTGATTGGAAACATCGACCGCGTAAGCCTTGGCCGCGTCGGCGCGCAAGGCGTTGATTTCATCCGCTGTCTTCCGCGCGTTCGTCTCGCTGCGACTCACGCTCGCCACGCGCGCGCCTTCCTGCGCCAATCGCAACGCGATCGCGTGCCCGATCCCCCGCCCCGCGCCGGTGACAATCGCTACCTGATTTTCAAATCGCATCGCTTTGTTTTGGCGCTTCGCGCGATGGCGTCAAGCACGCGCTGCGTCGCCAGGCCGTCGGCAAAGTCCGGCCGCACGCGTTTGCGCGCGACGATCGCGTTCACAAAATCGGCGATGGTGTGCACGAAAGTGTGCTCATAGCCGACGAGATGTCCGGGCGGCCACCATTGTTTCACATAAGGATGTTGCGGCTCGGTGACGAGGATATCGCGGACACCCTGGCGTCCAATCGCGTCGGCGGTGGAGAAAAACTGCAGCCGATTCGTTTGCTCGAGATCGAAGGCGAGCGAACCGCCGCTGCCGTTCACTTCGAAGCTGAGCTGATTTTTTCTGCCGCGGGCAAAGCGCGTCGCTTCCAAGCTGAGCAGCGCGCCGTTGCGAAATTTTCCAAACGCCACGAACGCGTCGTCGACGTCGACTTTGCCGTGAGCGCGTCGGCTATGATCCAATGGCCGCCGTTTCACGA
>JALYTV010000095.1:1264-8169 GCA_030854105.1 Verrucomicrobiota bacterium
CTCAACCTCAGCCGACACGCTCTCGATTTCGCCCACGAGAAAACGCGCGAGATCGACGAGGTGCGCGCCGAGATCACCCAGCGCGCCGGATCCCGCCGCTTTTGATTGCAGCCGCCAGACCAGCGGAAAGTTTTCGTCCGCGATCCAGTCCTGCGCGTAGCGCGCGCGGAAATGATAAATGCGATGGCCGATCTCGCCGCGCTCGATCATTTCGCGCGCGAGCGCGATCGCCGGCGCCCGCCGGTAATTGTGGCAGACCATGTTGGTCACGCGCGCGTGTTTCACTACGTCCGTCATGCGCCGCGCTTCGCTCGCAGTGAGCGCGAGCGGCTTTTCGCAGAGCACCGCTTTGCCCGCGCGCGCGGCTGCGATCGCGATCTCCGCATGCGAATCATTCGGCGTGCAAATGTCGACGATATCGATGAGCGGGTCGGCTATGAGCGCGCGCCAATCGGTTTCCGCGCGTTCAAACCCGAGTGTGTTCGCGGCGCGCCGCGTCGCGCCGCGATCGCGGCCGCAAATGGCCGCGAGGCGCAAATCAGCCGCGAGATCGAAAAAGCGCGGCGCTTGCCGCCAGGCGTTGGCGTGCGCGCGCCCCATGAATTTCGTGCCGATAAGTGCGACCGATAATGTGCGTCGTTTCGGCATGCGAAGTTCCCGTTTGTCGCTATATACCGTGCGAGATGACGGCGGAAAGCAAATCAACGACGAGCGTCGCGAAATGTCCCGCGTGCAAGAACGCGCTGCCTGACGGCGCGCCGCGCTGCCCGTCGTGCAAATTCAATCTGCGCGCGGCCGACGTGAAGTTCGGCGCGTTGCCGCGACAATCGGCGTATCTCACCGATCGCGCCAGGTGTTTGCCGTTGCAGGAACTCGAGCTGCTGCGCGACGAGCTTGCACTCTTCCACCGGCGTTTTCCGCAGGTGCCGTTTTCTGTTTTCCTCGTCGACTTGCTGCCCGGACAAAGCGCGACGGAATATGCGTTCTGGCTGGCGAATCGCGCGCCAAGCGGGACGGTGCACGAAACCGGCAGCGCGAGTCATTCCTTGCTTTTGCTCATCGATCCGCACGGCGGCGCTGCGGTCTTCGCGGCGGGTTACGGGCTCGAATGCATGTTGAGCGAGGACGAATTGCAGGGCGCGCTCACGGTGATCCTGCCGGCGTTGAACTCCCGCGCTTTCGCGCCGGCCTTGCATCTGGCAATTGAAAACATCACAACGCTCCTGCGCGACGAAGCGCTGCGCCAAACCACATCGCCCAACGATGAAACGTAATTTCCTGAGCGCGCTGTTTATAATCGCGCTGTTTATCAGCACGGTTTTCGGGCAAACGAAACAGCCACAAGTGCCGCCGACGTTTCCGCATCCCACCACGCACACGATTCCGACCAAACTGCTGCTCGCCGTTGTCGCCGTGGCGATTTTCATTGCCATCGGCGCACTCATGGTGGCACTACGCGCGGCGCGGCGCGCGAATTTCTTCGATCGCGTTTATCGCTTCACGGGGGGAGAAAAAATTCCGCTGCGCCTCGGCGGCGACCGTTGCGGCGGCTTCGTCGTCTCGATGCGCTTCGAGCCGCGGCGCTAACCGAAGACGCGCAGGCAGGCGACTTCGAGGACGAGGGCTTCCTGCGCCGTCGTATTCAATTGGTCGCGCATTTCTTCGAGACGGCGCAGCTTTCGCAGAATCGCTTTGGCCTCATGCTTCGCTGCCGCGTCGCTGACGGCGCGCTCATAGCCAGCGAGCTCTGCTTTTTCGCCGGTGGCTTTCGCGCGCAACGCGGCCGCCCACCAATCGAAAAGCGTTTCGATCAACCGGCTGCGGCGTTCGCGATAAACGCTTTCGGTAAGCGATTTGAAATAATCTTCGCGCTCTTCCAGCCACGCGCCGTCGGTGGTATTGCGGTAACGCTGCTCTTCACTTTTCAGCAAGGCGGCGTGTTCCGATTTCACTTCGTCGCGCATCGCTTGCAGCAGGCGTTGGATGGATTGCGCGATGCGGTAGGCGCCGCCAACGCTGTGTTCGTCCGAGCGCGCGAGCAGATCGAGCAACTCCGTTTCGGCGGCCGTTCGCTGAACATCCACCGGCAAAAGCAGCGGCACACTCAGACAACGTGAGACGATCGTGTCGGGTAACGCTTCCGGCATCGCCGTGAGCAAAAGCAGCAGCGAATTCGCCGGCGGCTCCTCCAGCGTTTTCAAGAACGCGTTCGCGGCTTGCGGCTGCATGCGATCCGCGTCGCGCATGATGCCGATCTTTCGCCGCGCCGGGTTCGTCTGTAATTGCAGCGAGCGTTCGAGATTGCGAATTTGCTCGACGACGATGCGACGCGAACGCGACGCCGGTTCGGTGATGATGACGTCGGCTACTTTGCCCGCGAGCACGTCGTCGGCATTCGCGTCATTCAAGTCCGCCGCGATTTGTGCGGCGACGCGCGCTTTACCGCTGCCGTTCGCGCCGGAAATGAGATACGCGTGCGCGAGTCGCCCCTGCTTTCGCGCGCGACGAAGATAATCGACGGCGGCGTCCGGCGTGAAAGCCATGATCAGGAAACGGCGGCGCGCACGAGCTGGCGCTTTTCCAGGGCGTCGAAAATTTCCTGCTCGATCGCGTCGGCTGACTTCCCACCGTCGACCAGCAAAATGCGTTGCGATTCGCGCGCGGCGAGATCGCGGTAAGCGCGCTCGACTCGCTCGTAAAATGCTTCCGGCTGCGACTCCATGCGATCGTGCACGCGGTCTTCGCCCTGCGATTGCATGCGCGCGCGCGCCGTCGCGCGATCGACCTCGAGCAGAATGGTGAGATCGGGCACGCAATCGCCCACCGCAAACGCGTTCAGCGTTTGCACCAAAGCCGCGTCGAGCTTGCGCGCGACTCCTTGATAAACCGTCGTCGAATCGAAAAAGCGATCGCAGATGACGAGCTCGCCTTTGGCCAGTGCCGGCCGCAATTTCTCGCGCACCAGCTGACTGCGGCTCGCTGCGAAGAGCAGCACTTCCGTCTCCGGCGTCATCGCTTCGTTCTCTTCCGCGTGCTGCAAAATATGGCGAATCATTTCGCCGATCGGCGTGCCCCCGGGCTCGCGATGCATCGACCACGCGATGCCCAGCTTCTCCAGCCGCGCGGTCAGCCGGCGCACCTGCGTCGATTTTCCGCAACCTTCCGAGCCTTCGAAGCTGACAAATGGCATGCGGCGATCTTGCGGCAAAGCGCGCTGGTTGTCGAACACCCCATTTTGACCTTGTTCGCTTCTCGCTCGGGACGGAAATTGCGCAGATGACCGGGGCCGCTACCGCGGATTTTCTGCCGATCGCCGCGCCTGCGTTGTCGCCGGCGAAGGCGCTCGTCGTTTCCATTCACGACGTCGCGCCCGCCACGCAGAGCGCGTCGGCTAAAATCCTGGAGCAACTCGCCGTCGCCGGCGTGCGCGTGACATCGCTGCTCGTCGTGCCCGATTATCATCACCAGGGCAAAGCGATCGAAGATCGCGCGTTTGTTTCGTGGTTGAAGCAACTCGAAGCGGATGGACACGAGATCGTCATTCACGGTTATTTTCATCAACGTCCGCGGCGCGCGACGGAAACGGCGCGGGACAAATTCATCACGCGCTTCTACACGCAAGACGAGGGCGAATTCTTCGATCTCGCGTACGACGATGCGCTCACTCGCATTCAGCGCGCGGGTGAAGAATTTCGCTCCGCCAATTTCAACGCCAACGGCTTCATCGCGCCGGCATGGCTATTGAGCGACGACAGCGAACGCGCCGCCCGCGATGCCGGCATGCAATACACCACGCGACTCAGGCGCGTGACGGATCTCACGACGCACGAATCACAGACAGCGCGCTCACTCGTTTACAGCACGCGCACCGCGTGGCGTCGCGCGGCGAGTCTGCTTTGGAATGCCGCGCTCGCGCGCCAGTTGGAGTTTAGTCCGCTGGTGCGCCTCAGTATTCACCCGCCGGATTTGGATCACGCGCGCGTCTGGCACCAGATTTTGCAACTGGCGCGCCGCTTCAGCGGCACACGTGAAGTCACGACCTACCGCGATTGGATTGCGGAGCAGGGAAAGAGACGTTGATGAGCCATTGCGATTTACACGTGCATTCGAAATTCAGCGCCCGCTCGGAGGAGTGGCTCTTCCGGCGTTTGCAATTTCCGGACAGTTGCACCGCGCCGCTGGCCATTTACGAGCAGGCGCGCGCGGCCGGGATGGACTTCGTCACCATCACCGATCACGACATTATCACGGGCTGCCTCGAAATTGCCGACCGCCCCGGCACTTTCATCAGCGAGCAGGTAACGACCTATTTCCCACACGATTCGTGCAAGGTTCATCTGTTGGTTTGGAACATTAGCGAAGCGCAGCATCACGATCTCGCGCTCGTGCGCAGCAACATTTTCGAGCTGCAAAAATACCTGAGCGAGCAACGCATCGTCCACGCCGTCGCGCATCCGCTCTATCGCGTGAACGACAAACTCGAAGCCGCGCACATTGAAAAGCTCATCCTGCTCTTCCGCAATTTCGAAACGCTCAACGGCCTGCGCGACGCCATGCTCAGCCAGCTCGCCGCCAAACTCTTGCGTGGCCTGACGCCCGAGCGCGTGCAGGAATTCGCCAACCGGCACGATCTCGCGCCGACGCATCCGGAGCCGTGGAAAAAAACTTTCGTCGGCGGCTCGGATGATCACGGCGGCCGATTCATCGCGTCGGCTTTCACCGAAACGCCAAAGGCCAAAACCGCGGCGGAATTTTTGAACTTCGTGGGCTCCGGCCACTGCGAACCGAAAGGCCAGCCCGGCACGCCGTTGATTTTGTCGCACGGTTTTTACAACACGCTTTCCGGTTTCATTCAGGAGCGCTTCCACGAAAAACTCGGGCCGAGCGCCGCGCTGCTGGAGCAAATGTTCTCGCGCTTCATGGAAGGGCGCGATCCGACACAATTCACGCTGCGCGAGAAGGCGACCTTTTTCGCGCAGGGAATTCTCTCGGGGAAAATATTCGAGCTGGCGAAACCGGCGAATGTCTCGCTCTGGAACGAACTCTCGCGCTACTTCGCGCAGCCGGAAGTGAAAGCGAAAATCGCGCGCGAAGTGGAAACGGTGCCGGAAGCGGAGCGCCGGTCATTCCTGCTCGCGAATATCGTCTCTGAGCAACTCGCGTTTCGTTTCTTCCAAAAATTCGTCACGCAACTGACCGACGGAAATTTACTGGAAAGCTTGCAGGCGTTGAGCGCGACGGTGCCACTGCTCGTCCTTCTCGCGCCCTACATTTACGCGTTTCACAGTCAGGCGCCGTCGCGCAAATGGCTGCGGGAGATTTTCTCGCAACTCACGGGCGCGATTCCGCCGGAGCTGACCAATCACAAACGCGCCTGGTTTACCGACACGCTCGAAGATGTCAACGGCGTCGCCACGACCATTCGCAAAATGACCGCGTCGGCGGTCGAGGCCGGCGCCGACCTTACCGTCGTCACGTCCCGCAGCGAGATCAGTATCGCAGACATCCCGATCAGGAATTTCAAGCCGATCGGCGAATTCGAGTTGCCCGAGTACGAACTGCAAAAGCTCAGTTTCCCTCCGATTTTGCGCATGCTCGATTACATCCAGCGCGAAGGTTTCACCGAGATCATCATCAGCACGCCGGGACCGATCGGCATCACCGCGCTGCTCGCGGCGAAAATGCTGAACCTGCAAACAAGCGGCATTTATCACACCGATTTCCCGCAATACATTCGCATCCTCACCGACGACAGTTTTCTCGAGAGCGTGGCGTGGCGTTACATGCATTGGTTCTACGGCCAGCTCGATACTGTGTTCGTAAATTCCGAGCAGTATCGCAAGAGCTGGATCGATCGCGGTTTCGCGCCGGAGAAATTAAAAATCCTTCCGCGCGGGCTCGATACCGCGCTCTTCACGCCGGAAAAACGCAGCGATGCATTTTGGAAAAGATTCGGGCGAAGCAATGGCGAAGTGCGCCTGCTCTACGTCGGTCGCGTTTCGAAAGAGAAAGATCTCGATACCCTGGCCGACGCTTACAAAACTCTGCGGAAGGAAAAAGTGCCGGTGAAACTCTACGTCGTCGGCGACGGGCCTTACTTGCGCGAATTGCAGAGCGCGCTGCCTGACGTTGTTTTCACCGGCTATCTCGCGGGCGAAGAACTCGCGACCGCGTACGCCTCCGCCGATCTTTTCGTTTTCCCGAGCACGACGGACACGTTCGGCAACGTCGTCATCGAAGCGCAGGCTTCGGGCGTGCCGGTGATCGTGTCGGATACCGGCGGCCCGAAGGAACTCGTCGACCAGGATGTGAATGGCGTGGTGACGAAATCACGCGATGCCGCCGATCTCGCGCGCGCGATTCGTGAATTGGTCACGGACAAGAAAAAGCGCAGCGAGATGTCGCGCCAGGCGCGCTCGGCCGTGGTGAACCGCAGTTGGCCAAATGCGTTCCGCAAATTCTGGGCGCTGACGGAAATCTGAACGCGTTAGCGGACGAGCAGCGAGTAGAGCGGACCGTCGGGATTCAGCAGCTCCATCTTTCGCTGCGAGACGGCGAGATAGACGTTCGTCGCCCAAAGCAACGCGATGACGACGGCGGCGAACGTTAGTCGATGCGCCGTGAGATTCAGCGCGAAGGAAAAATTCAGCACGCGCCGGCCGAGAAAAACTTCGATGCCGAGCACGATGAGGAATGCCAAACTCGCGAGAGCGAGTGGGATGGCGAGCCAGTTGTAATAAACGGCCGTCGCGATTTGTCCGCGCAGCAGAAAATGAAACGCGCGCGTGATGCCGCAGAACAAACACGGGACGCCGAGCGCAGCGTGGCACGAGAGCGAAAACGGCAAGCCGTGTTCCAGCCGCACCGGATCGAGCAGTCCGAGAGAGGCACAGCCAATCATAGAC
>JALYTV010000143.1 GCA_030854105.1 Verrucomicrobiota bacterium
GTCTATGACCGCCGGAATATTCTAACGTGCGTCGGCGGTCATAGACCGCCGCTACAATCGGTCATCCCGAGCGAAGGGCCGAGGGATCCCGTCGCGTCTCTTTCAGGAACCTTCCACGGGATCCTTCGACTTCGCTCAGGATGACGGCGCGGCGAAGTCTCGCCATTGGAAACGCGCGCCTTGGCACATCGCGTCGGCTGATTATCTTGCGTCATGGCTGTCGAGCTCGAGAAAATCAGCGCCGAGGATTTGAGGAAACGCGCCAGCGAACTGCGGAGGTTTCTTTGACGTCCCCAAACTAGAAGCCCAGTTAGCGGCGCTGGAAGAGCGCATGAGCGCCGGCGATTTCTGGAATAACCGCGAGCGCGCGCAGGCCGACGTCGAGGAGGTCTCGCGCGTGAAAGGTCTGCTGAACCCCTTCCGGGAACTCGAACGCGAGATCGCCGATTTCGACGCGCTCCAGCAATTAGCCGAGGAAGAAACCGACGCCAGCGCGCGCACGGAAGCCGAGCGCGAAGTGACGCGCGAACACGAACGCCTCGCGCACAAGCTGTCCGATTTCGAGCTGCGGCAATTTCTTTCCGGCGACAACGATCGCTCGAACGCGTTCGTCACCATTCACTCCGGCGCCGGCGGCACGGAGTCGTGCGACTGGGCCGATATGCTGCTGCGCATGTATCAGCGCTGGATCGAGCGCAGCGGATTCCAGTCGCAAACGGTCGACATTCAAACCGGCGAAGAAGTCGGCATCAAATCGGCGACGCTGCTGGTGAGCGGCGAGTACGCCTTTGGTTATCTCAACACCGAGCGCGGCGTGCATCGGCTCGTGCGCATTTCGCCCTTCGACTCGAACAAGCGGCGGCACACCTCATTCGCAAGCGTCGACGTCACGCCGGAAATCGCGGAGAGCGCGCCGATTGAAATCAACCCCGCCGACCTCGACATCGGGACGTATCGCAGCGGCGGCAAAGGCGGCCAGAACGTGAACAAAGTCGAGACGGCCGTGCGCATCGTGCACAAGCCAACCGGCATCGTCGTCGCCTGCCAGGCCGAGCGCAGCCAGCTCCGCAACCGCGAACTCGCGATCAAAATTTTGAAATCAAAAATCTACGAACTCGAGCAGGACAAGAAACGTGCCGAGATCGACCGGCAATACGGCGAGAAAGGCGACGTCGCCTGGGGCAACCAGATTCGCTCCTACGTCTTCCAGCCGTATCAAATGGTGAAGGATCACCGCACCGGCGCCGAGACGAGCAACGTGCCAGGCGTCATGGACGGCGCCATCGACCTCTTCATCCAAGCCAAACTGCGCGGCCAAAAAGCCGGTGCCGACGCCGATCGGGATGTCTAACGTCTGACTGTTGAGTGTGGTAGATCGGTGAAAAACGACCGCGTTTGCTGTTATTAGCGTCTCGATTTGTAGCGACGGGAGACTCCATTCGCACGCGCTGGTGCCTCTCGAACGAATTTAAATGCTCCTGGTATTTCTTCAGGTCGGGCGTTTTCTTGTCGTTCGGAATTTGTCTATCGGTGGCCTCGAAGCGCAAAGCCTCGTGTTGCCACCGAACAGCCTCGTCAAACTGGCTGGCTGCGGCATACGCAGCCGCCAAAGTGTCTAGCGAGAGGGAGGATTTCCAATCGGTGGACTCGCAAGACGCCTTGGCCAGCTTGACAGCCGACGCCGCATCACGAATGGAATCCTGCGGACATGTCGCTTTTAACCAAGCGTCGGCGTTCGTCACTCTCCACCAACTGCCTTTATCCCTTTTGTCACAATACTTGACTGCCGTATCGAGGTCTTGCGCAGCTTCTCTCCACATCCTCTTCTGCTCAAAAAGGTGTGCGCGGGCGAGGAAGACTGGCCAATTTTTATCTCCACGTGCTACTGCAATGTTATATTGTTCCATTGCGCGCTCGTATTGTTCCAGCGCATCATAGTTCACGCCTCTCGCCCAGTAACCAGCCCACGAGTTAGGCTTAAGTCGAACCGCCCGCTCGGCATCTGCGAGCGAGAGTTGATAGCGGCCCATCGCATTGTAGGCACCTCCCCTTTCATAATAGCCGCTGATGTCACTTGGATTTAAGCGAATCGCATTCTCCGCATCAGCCAAAGCGAGTTTGAAATTCTTTTGGTGGGATTCTGCGCGAGCCCGAAAGGCGTATAGACGCACTGCCGTGACTTGATCGACTCTTCTCTTAAGAAGCTCGGTCGTGATTCTGATAATAGCGCCATCATCATCCGCCTGCAGCGCGCTACGCAGTTGCGCTTGAAAGCGTGTTGCTTCATTCGAGCTGAGCGCCAATCCTTCTGCAGGAGAGGGCAACGCTATCTCGCGAACGACAGCTACAGCTGGCGATAGACCGATGTTTCCGAAAGCTAGCAACGTGACCGCGGATGTTAGAAATCGGGGCCGCATATACTG
>JALYTV010000096.1 GCA_030854105.1 Verrucomicrobiota bacterium
GATGAGCAGATTGCGCGAGATCGTGACGCCTAATTTGCGCAGACCTTGAATTTCGCCGACGAGCGCGAGCGGATCGATGACGACGCCGTTACCGATGACGCAAACTTTGCCGCGCCGCAAAATTCCCGACGGAATAAGGTGCAGAATGTATTTCCGGCCCGCGTGCATGACGGTGTGGCCGGCGTTATTGCCGCCCTGGCTGCGCACCACGATGTCCGCCTGCGCGGTGAGGACATCGATGATTTTGCCTTTGCCTTCGTCGCCCCATTGCGCGCCGATGAGAATGGTATTGGCCATGGTACCCGGGCAAAATTTTGTCCCGAGGCACTCACGGGGAGCGCTCGGGACTTCCCGCGAAGGATAGAAGCCGGGCCGACGCGCGCAAGGCCATTCTTGGGACGAGGCGCGAAAGAAACAGTATGCGCACTATTCTACTCGTCCTGCTGGTGCTGTTGCTGCTCGGCGCGTTGCCGACGTGGCCCTATAGCTCGGGTTGGGGTTATTACCCGAGCGGCGGCTTCGTGCTGCTGATCATTCTCGTGCTCTTCCTCGTGCGCGCTTAGCTGCTCGCGACGGAACGGCCGGACAAACGCGTGAGCGCGTCGGCTAACGGCGCGCTCTACGCCGGCATTTCGCCCTTCCCCGCGAGCAGGAGCAAAGGTGGAGCGGGATCTCCGCTCATCGCGCTCGGAGGTCGCGATCCACCTCTCGTGAACTCAGACGACGCTCTACGCTTTCCCCACCCGCACCACCGGCAACGGAAAGCGCAGCCGCATTTCGCCATCGAGATAAATTTCGACGTGGTGCAAGCCAAACTGCTGGAACTGCACGCCGCCGAAATAATGCACATTGGTCGCGTGCCCTTCCATTTCCCGTAATTCGAAATCGACTTCCGCTTGCGCGAGAACTTGTTGTTCGTCGACGCCGACGAGCCGTGAGCGTTGGCGAAATTTTCCCGAGCCACCGCACCAGCGCGACCAGATGCAGAGACGCATGCAGGTGATCGGCAACTGCGGCGCGGGCACGACGTTGAGCACGCCGACCAGCGTCTGCATGCCGTTGAATTCGTGGCGCACATCTTCGCAGAGCACGCAGCTCTGGAGATCGGGCAGGATGGATTCGGCCATGATCTAAACGAAACCGCGCATGAGCAGAAACAGCAACACCGCGGCCAGCAGAATGCGATAAATCGCGAACGGCGCGAAGCCGTGCACGCGCACCCAGCGGATGAGCCACGCCACCGCGCCGAGCGCGACGATGAAGGAAACGACGAAGCCAATCGCGACCACGACCCAGTGGTGCGGCGTCATCACCAGCGGCGCGAGATTCTCCTCGGCGTGGTGATGGCCGGGATAAAGCGTCTTCAGCAGATCGTAGCAGGTCGCGACCACCATCGTCGGCATCGAGAGGAAGAAGGAAAAATCCAGCGCCGCCGATCGTGTCATGCCGGCGAGTTCGCCGGCGGCGATGGTCGACATCGAGCGCGACGTGCCCGGGAAAACCGCCGACGCGATCTGGGCGAAGCCGATCCAGATCGCCTGCCCGAGACTCATCTCTTCCATGTGTTGGGTGGGGCCGCGCGCAAAGAGAGCGTCGACGATCCACATGATCACGCCGCCGATCAGCAACGCGAACGCCATCACCCAAAGGCTCTCGAGATTTTTGCCGATCACTTTCGTGAGCGCCCACGCCGGCAGCGCGGTCACCACAAACGCGATGACGGTGAGACTGAGGGGGTGCGTGAGCACGTTGCGATCGCCGCGCTCACCCTGCGGAAAAGTGGAGATAAATTTGAGGATGCGGTGCCAAAAGAAAACCGGCAGCGCGCAAATCGCGCCGAGCTGAATGACGATGGTATACATTTTCCAAAAGCCGTCGTGCAGATCGACATGCAGCAGCGCTTCGGCGATGCGCAGATGCGCGGTCGAGCTCACCGGCAAGAATTCCGTGATGCCCTCGATGATGCCGAGCAGGACGGACAACAGATAATCGTTCATAGTTCGCTCTCGTGAGCGGCTGGCAAAGTAGGGAGCCCGCGACCGAGCGCAAACGCACGACGATTAGACGCAGAGCCGTCGCACACGGATAATTGTCCATGGCCGTCCCGGTTCTGCGTGCGCGCATTTTCGCGGTCGTAATTTGCGTGGTCGCCGGCGGTCTCGCGCCACTCGCGACTGCCGTGGCGCGACCTCTCACAGACGGCGCGATCACGCACGTTTACATCGCTGCCCGCAACGATGGCCGCAAAGGTCACGGCACCCGGCACGATCCTTTCGACGGCAGCACGCAACCTAAACTCGAAGCGATCTTCCAGCGCTATCACGATTCCGAAACGAACAGCGTTCACTTCCATCTCGCGGCCGGCCGCTACCATTTGATCGGCGCCGTCGCGCACGGTCTGGATCACGGCAGAGGCGGCTGGGCCATGCGTCCCGGTTGGGTGGTGCAGGGCGCGGGTAAACATCGCACCACCATCTTCCAGGATTATCCGGCTAAAGGGGATCTCGGTTACGGCCTCTTCACCGCCTGGGTTTACGGCTCAGGAAACCAAGGCGTCGCCGACCTGACGATCGATTGCGGATTTAAACGCTACGGAAAAGCGCATCCGCGGGCACAATTCCGGGCGGTCAGCACCAGTGGCGACGGCAGCTTTGTGCGGAACGTACGCATTCGCAACGCCGGCGGCGCCTTCGATCCGACGAACACGGGTGAGTGCTTCGTCGTTTACATCACCAGCGATGAACGCAACAACGGCGGCGCGGGCGACACCGCTTCCAACACGCGCGTCGAAAACACCGATATCTATCTAGCCAACTCGGCCACTGTCATCACGATCATCAATCACAAAGCGATCGAGACGAATGCGAACCCGGTTTACGGCCACCATTCCCGCATCGTCGGCAATTACATTTACTGTACGCCGACAGCGAACGGGGCGATTACCGAGGCTGCGCCAGCGGGAATTAAAGACGCTGTGGGCGCTTGGAATACGCTCGTCAACACCAGCTTCTACGCCGACACCTACCCGACTATCCAGGCGAAGATCGCGCACAATCGCATTCGCAACGGATACATGCTTTTCTCCGACATCATGAGCGACACGACGGTTTCCGATAACGTCGTCGTCGCCAGCAAAGACAGAGGCATTCAGTTCAGCGGCAGCCCCAACGGCATCTCCAGCAATTGCATCTTCGAGCGCAATCGCGTGATCAAGGGCCCAGGCGCTCGCTCCGGTCTTTGCCTGAATAATCTGAGCGGGTCGCCCGCGAAAATTACCGGCCTTATTTTCCGCGACAATGTGATCGACGAAGGTCTCGTAAATGGCGTGCTGTTTAATCACGGCGGCACTGGCGTCGAATGGATCAACAATCGCACGCCAACAGGCGAGCTTGCCAAAATGACCGGCGCGGCGAATTGAGCGGGCTCAGAGCCCGTTGTTAGCCAGCGCGTTGAGCTCGGCTTGCACCATTTCGCGCACGAGATCAGCAAAGGTGCCACTCGGTTTCCAGCCTAAGGCGCGTCTCGCCTTGGCCGCGTTTCCAACAAGGCGTGCCGGCTCGGTCGGGCGCGCGAAGGATTCGTCGTAATCGACAAACTTCTTCCAATCGAGACCGACCACGCGGAAGGCGGCCTGCGCGAAATCGCGCACCGAATGCACCTTCCCGGTCGCGATTAAATAATCGGCGGGCTCCACCTGCTGCAACATGAGCCACATCGCCCGCACGTAATCCTCGGCACGGCCCCAATCGCGCTCGCCGTCGAGATGGCCGAGGGTCAGGCGCTGTTGCGCGCCGACGGAAATGCGCGCCGCCGCGCGCGCGACCTTTTGCGTGACGAAATTCTCTCCGCGCCGCGGCGACTCATGATTGTAGAGGATGCCGTTGCAAGCGAAGAGTCGGTACGATCGTCGATAGACGCGCACCATTTGGGTCGCGAACGTCTTGGCGCAGCCGTACGGACTCGTCGGGCGCAATGGCGTTTTCTCCGTCTGCGGCGACTCCTGCGCGTCGCCAAAAATTTCGGAAGTGCTGGCGTGATAGAATTTCGGCGGCTGCTTTTGATCGCGCGCAATTTCGAGCAAACGGAGCGTAGCCATCCCGCTCTCGTCGCAGGTCAGCTCCGGAATTTCGAAACTCAGGCCCACGTGGCTTTGGCCCGCGAGATGATAAAATTCGTGCGGACGCGTTTCCGCAAAAATACGACGCAACGAAGTGACATCCGACAAATCGCCATAGTGAAGAAACAGTCGCTTCCCGTGCAGGCGCGCGTCGCGGCGAAGATGCTCGATGCGCGAGCGAAAGACGTTGCTCGTCCGCCGCACGATGCCATGCACGGTGTAGCCTTTTTGCAGGAGAAGCTCGGTGAGATACGATCCGTCCTGGCCGGTGATTCCAGTGATCAATGCCCGCTTCTGCCGCGCCGATTTCACAACGGTCACGCTAGGAGGACGCGAGGAAAGGGCAAGCATGCTAGCTTCGCTGGCAAAAAAGCGAGCAGGCTTACTCGCAGCGACATAAGGTGGAACCCGCCCTCCGGGTGCGTTTTGATCGCTGCTAGTAATTTCGCTTCTCCGCCAGCAATCGCGTCTTGCCTTAGGCAATCGCGCCCGGAGGTCGCGATCCACCTTCTCCGACGACGGATCGACAGACGACACGATGGCAGCGATGGATTCACTCCATTCGGCGAGTTCGAATGTCCGCAGCCGCTTCTTGCATCGAGCCCGCTGCCTGCGATTGAGATTCTCCTCGCCAGAGATCAGAACGAATTTTCCGCCAGGATGGTTTAACGTCGTCCAAAACCGGCGGATTGGATGCGGCGAAGCAATAACAAACTGACGCCTTGAACCGAAACCGAATCACGATTAACGCGCGCATTCTGGCGGAGCGAGCTCGCGAGGTGATCAAGCTAACGCGCAGATCGTTCGACCTGGGCCCAGCCCTCCAGGACTGGCGTCAGGCCTACCGCAATCGCAGAAATCGAAATGCAATCTTCATGTGGGTGCCCAAGACGGCCGGCTACTCCGTCTTTCACGTCCTCGATCAATTTGGTGCCCAGAAGCTGACGGATTATTCCCTGATCGAACGCTACTTCGAAAATCACGGCATCGTCACCTTCGGGCACATTTCCGTCCGCCACCTGCGCGAGGCCGGTCACATCAGCGAAGAATTCTGGCAATCCGCCTGGAAGTTCGCCTTCGTGCGCAACCCGTATGGACGCGCGGTTTCACTTTTCAAATACCTGAAGCTGATCGAAGTTTTGCCCGCCAGCACCACCTTCAAGATTTTTTGCTCCTATCTTGAAGAGCGCGCCTTCGAACCCGTCGGACTGCACAATGTTTCCGGGCTCAGCATGCTCAATCCGCAGGTCGCCTGGCTGACTAATCAGAATGGAGCGCTCCTCCCCGATTTCATCTCGAAGGTCAAAGACGCCGATGCCGGGTATGAAAAAATCGTGGACGAGCTGGGCCTGACGGAGGCCCCGTCGAAACTGCCGCGTGAGAATGCCTCCCGCGACCCATTCAGCGCCAGCTACTACAACGATGAAACTCGCGCCATCGTGGCCGAGGTATATCAGCAGGACTTTGAGACTTTTGGATTCGATCCGGCTGTCATGCCCGATTAGTCGATTGCGTCTTCCCGGGTAATCTTTCGCCGCCCTCATTTTGGCGCGCGCGTGACTGACTCCATTCCCCTGCTTTCTTTTTGCGTCCCGACCCGGAACCGGGCGGCATTCGTCCGCGAATTCCTCGAGAGCATCGCCGCGCAAATCACGCCGGAGGTCGAAGTGGTTATCTCCGACGATGGATCGACAGACGACACGATGTCGGTGATCGATTCGTTTCGTGCGCGCCTGCCGCAGCTTGTCGCCGAGCGGGTCGATCCACCGCTGCGCTATGATCGCAATCTGCTGCATGTTGTCTCGCTCGCGCGTGGGAAATTCTGCTGGCTCTTCGGCGACGACGATCGGCTGGAGCCGGGTGCAATTGCCGCCGTGCTGGCCACGTTGCGCGACGAGCCGCAGTTGAACGGACTCACGGTCGATCGCATTTCCTACGACAGCGAATTGCGCGAGCGCTTGACGGTGCGCCCATTCAAACAGCGGCAGAGCGCGCTGTTTAACGACGGGCGCGCGGCGTTCCTCGCATTGCTCGATCGCCTCGGTTTTCTCTCGTGCCAAATCGTGAAACGCGAACGCTGGAACGAAATCGTGGCGCGCGAAAACCTCGAGCCGTACTTCACCGGTTACGTGCAGCTTTACGTCATCGCGCGCATGCTCGTCGACGCGCCGCCATGGAAATTTCTCGCCGTGCCCGCCGTCGCCTTCCGCGCCGATAACGATTCTTTTCGCGCCCTCGGCCTGGTGGGCCGGCTAAAAATGGACGTCTGCGGTTACGAAAAAATCACCGGCGATGTCTTCGGTCGCGACTCGCAACTTTACCACGGCGCGATGGCCGAAGTCGCGCGCACCCATGCGCGCCACCACATCGTGATGGCGAAGCGCGTCGGCGCGCCGCTCTCGTTCACTACCAGTGCGCTCGCACTTTGCCTGCGCCACTATGCGCGCTACGCCAGCTTCTGGCTGCACACTTTCCCTATCCTCATCATGCCGCGCGCGCTCATGCTCGCGCTGCGAAGCGGCTACCAGAAGCTGCGCGCCTAGCCATGGAACTAGCGATCGTCGGAGTTTGTTGCGATGCGAGACAACAGCGCATCCTTGACGTCACGTATCCGTCGTGGCGCGAATATGGCCGCCGGCAGAGCGTGCCGGTTATCATCCTGGAGAAGTCGCACGCCGGCGCAGATTATTATTGGAATAAACATCTGTTATTTCGCGCGCCGGAATTGCAATCGGCCGAGCGCCTGCTCTTTCTCGACAACGATGTTTTCGTAAATCCCAAGGCCGGCCCGCTTTTGCACGAGTGGGATTCGCCGTTGATCGGCGCGACGCCGGAAAGTACGCAAGCGGGATGGTCGGCGGAATTCATCGCTCGTTACTACGACGACTATGCGGTTGATAAATCCCCGCCGGTTGAGAATCCCGCGATCATCAACACCGGCGTGCTCGTCATTCCGCGCGACCAGGGACCGTTTCTGGAAAACGTCTACGAAACATGGCGCGCAGGAAAAAGCGCGCGCCAACCACGCGTCGCGCAAGCGAAGGATCCGTTCGCCGCTGCCGCCGATCAGCCACACGTTTCCTACGCGCTACAGTCGGCAAATCGCTATCGGGATTTCGGCGCGCGCTACAACACGCTCTGGTGGCATTGGTATCGCGAACACATCAGCCCGCGACAAATGCCCTTCCTGCTGCGCTCGAAAGCGGCGGCGCTGACGATCGATCGGTTGCCGCGTCCGCTTTGGCGCACCGCTTTTCGCAGTGAGCGCGCGATCTTCCAGCGCGGACTCGACGCTGCCAATTTTCTCCACGTCGCCGGCAGCAAGTCTTCGCTTTTCCTCGGAGAAGGATATTGACCGACATGTGGCTCACTCGTCTGCGGATTCGACTAAAGAGTACGCTTCCTCGTAACTCACCGGCATATCGACTCGGTCACTTCTGCTATCAGATCGCCGTCAAAATCCAGGATTGGCTCAGACCGAAAACAGTGCCTCGAGAAATTTCCGAAAACTCGATCTTCACCCGCGAGGAAGAAATGTCGATGTGTTCGATTTTTCCGAAAGAGATTCTCAATCTGACGATTGAACTTTTTCGTCCCCGCTCGGTGCTCGACGTAGGCTGCGGGACTGGAATCAGTCTGGATTATTTTAAGACCAAGGGAATCGCGGTCCGCGGATTGGAAGGATCAGCGTTGGCGATCAGCAAGGCGCGCAACGCCTCGCTGATCACCCAGCACGATCTGAATGAGCCTGTAGATCTCGACGAAAAATTCGATTTGGTTTGGTGCTTCGAAGTCGCCGAGCACATCCATCCGCGCTACGTTTCAGCGCTGCTCCAAACGCTGACAAATCATGGTGACCGCATCCTTCTTTCCGCCGCCCGACCCGGCCAAGGCGGCTTGGGACACCTCAACGAACAGCCGCCCAAGTATTG
>JALYTV010000144.1 GCA_030854105.1 Verrucomicrobiota bacterium
CAGTTCGAGAATGCGCTCGGTATCCTCAAGCGCCGCTTGACGGCCGATGTTCGGGTCGGACCCGCAGCCAAGCCCATTTGTGATCTTCGCTCCGATCTGAATCTTGCTCGGAACGCGCGACGCCGCAAGCGCCTGCACGTCCGTATTCATGACGTGGAACTCGATCCCATCGAGCCCCTCTTCGATCATGCGCGCCACGGCGTTGCCGCCGCCGCCGCCCACGCCGAGCACCTTGATGCGCGCGCCTTTTCGCGTCTCTTCTTGAAATTCGTATATCAACGCGTCGTTCATGCCGATTCTCCCCTTTTCTTTCGCGATTACCCTAAAATTCTTCCGAGTATTCCGATCGATTGGCGATCGAGATCGACCTGCGCGTGCAGCCGCGCGGCGTACATTGCGAGTCCCGCCGCGGCGCACCAGGACGGGTCGTCCAGCTCTTCGGGCCAATCGAGAAATCCAGTTGCGAGTCCCAGCCGCGCCTGGCAATCGAGCACGCTTTCCGCGGCGTCGCACATGCCGTGAAGCTGCGCCGCGCCGCCGGTCAAGACGATGCCGCCTCCCAGCGCGCGGTCCATGCCGACGCGCGCCAGCTCGCGTTTCACCAGGCGGAACAGCTCTTTCGCGCGGGCTTCCAGAATCTCGTTGAGCTGCCTCCGGGATGTTTCGCGCGGATCGCGTTCGCCGCGGATCGGAAGCTCGATCAAGCTGTTCAGCGCCGTCGATTCCGCGACCGCGCTGCCGAAATCCTGTTTGATTTGCACGGCTTCTTCGTAGCCGATGCGGAGGAAATGGGCAATATCCCTGGTGAAATGGTCGCCGCAGATCGGAATGCTGGAGGCAAGCTGGAGCGCGTCGCCGTAGTAGACGACCAGTTCGGTCGAATGCGCGCCGATATCGATGACGGCGATTCCGCCCCGGCGATCTTCGGGCAGAACGGCGGCGTAACATGCGGCGACGCCGTCGAAAACGGTTTCCTCGACGGCGAGGTGAGCCTGATTAACGGCCCCGACCAGAGCGTTGTGTTCCTGGACCGACACGGTGATCAGGTGCGCGTTCGCTTCCAGATTCGAAGCGAGCATTTTGCGCGGGTCGCGATGGCCCGGGTGATCGTCGATCACGAAATCCTGCGGGAATATCTGCAGGACCATGCGGTCTTCCTGAAGCTGCACGTGCAAGGCGCGCTCGAGCGCCCGATTCACGTCGCGTTGTTCGATCTCGCGCGGGCGACCCACGTCGAGGCGGCTCCGGGTATTGGCGCCGCGCACGGTGAGCCCGCCAAAGCCGACGGTGATGTTTTCGATCAAAACCTGCGCGTCGGTCTCGGCAAGCTGCACGGCTTGCGAGATGGAGTCGGAGATCGCCTGTTGATCGGCGATGCGGCTCTTGGCCCAACCGCGCGATTCCACGATTCCCCGGCCCAGGAAGCGGAGGCGCGAATTTTCCAGCGTGCCGACGACGCAGCGGGTGTGGAGGCTGCCGGGATCGACGCCCACGGATAGAAGTTGTCTATTGCTCATAGTGATGTGGCATCATGCAACCGTCACCGCGTGATAATCCGGTCATCCAGCCTCAAATCGAATGTCGATACATTGCCCGAGCGGCTCCGAATCTCGGTGTAATGATTCAGGAAATTTTCATAGCGCGATCCGTAGTTCCGGTCTCCCATCCAAAGCTCGACCGCGCGCCCCCGCACCTGCGTGGTCAGCCGCAAGTCCGCGACGCTCGAAGCGTTCACTTCCGAAATATCCTTTGCCGCCCGCGGCCCCAACCCATCGAGAAGCCGCAGCATCGCATGAACGCGGTCGCGGCGTTCGCGCTCGTTTTGATCCTCAGTGATGCCGCTGAGAACGGGGAACTCAAATCGCCGGCGAGGGGGCGAAAGCAGCACGCCCTGCGAATCGATCAGCGCGTAGCGGCGCGCGGGCAGGATTACAAATGCGACAGGTTTGCGTTCGCGGATGCGCACCACCACTTGATTCGGCCAGATACGCGAAAGCGAAGCGTCTTCCACCCAATCGATCGCGAGCAAGCGGCGCCGCCTCTCGGCGAGCGGCAGATGAAAAATGCTGCGGCTGGCGTCCGGCGCGAAGCTCTGCAAAATTCGAGCGCGCGAAGCGTTCTCGACGCCCTTTAGTTCGGGCTCGTTCAATTCAAAGCGCGAGTCGGTCGCCACGAACCGCCGCACTTTGCGGGCGGCGAGCGCCGTCGATACGAATACCGCCGCCCACGCCGTGATCGTCAGCCACAACCGCCAACGGGATCTCGACGGTTTAGCTTCCTTACGCACGCCGCAAGCCCTCGAGTATCTTGTCGCCCGCCTGCCAGACGTTTCCGGCACCCAGCGTAATCACCATGTCTTTCTCCTTCACATCCGCCAGAATCGCTTCGACGGCCTCGTCGAC
>JALYTV010000004.1 GCA_030854105.1 Verrucomicrobiota bacterium
GAATTGCCCCAGAAAGTGCACTGCGTCAGCGTCACTGTTCCATCGTTGTAAATCGCGCCGCCGGCCGATCCGAAACTACTTCCCCCGCCATTCGCGAGGGTGAGCCCGCGTAGGGTGAGGTTGCCGCCCGCGAGGACGTCGAAGAGTCCATAGTTACCGCTCGGCCCGTCGCCTAGGATGGTCAGCCCATTGGCCAGGCTCGAGGCGTCGATCGTCACCCCTGCCGAGTCGCCGATGGTGATCGCCCAAGCATCGGCGTTGCCCGTCAGACCGATGGTCTGGCCGTTGAGCGCGGAGCCGAACGTGATGGTATCCGCGCCGGGATGCGCAGCGGCAAAGGCGAGGACGGTCTGCAACGAGCCGACGCTCGTGTCGCCCGCCGGGCTGGTGACGGTGAGCGCCTGGGCGACGGGCACGAGCGTGAGCACCACGTCATGGCCACTCGTGCCGCCGACGTAGGTGATTTGCGCCGCCAGCGTGGAGTCTGGGGGCCAGACGAGATACGCGCCTTCCGGCAGGTTAGCGAAGTGGCTGGAAGTAGAGGTGCCGGAGCCGCTGTTCTTGACGATGGTGAATTGGTTTCCCGCCGCGCCGGCAAAAGTGCTGGCGGAGATATCCAGCGCGACGAGGTTGAGGTTGATATTGCCCACGATATTGAGCTGCGGATAGCCGCTATCCGCGGCCGCGCCGGTAATCGGGCAGGCCAACGTGGCGCTGAGGTTCACCGTGCCGTTCCCATCGGAAAGATCGACGCCGCTGGCGGTGGCAAGGATTGCGCCGGTGGCGCTCAGTTGCACCGTCCCGGCAGTCGGCCGCGTGATGGGTGAGCTGATGGTAATCCCAGTTCCGCCGTTGATGCCAAGAAACGGCGTGGAGACATGGTCGAGATCCGCATCCGCCAAACCGAGCACACCTGTGGTGCTGACTCCCCCGAGATTCGTCTGCGTGGCAAGCCCCGTCGGAGAGAAGGTGACGCTACTCGAGGCTGCCGTGGTGGTAACGTTTCCGGTGTCAGCGAAGGAAACGCTATCTGCAAAAATGGTGAGCGAATTGTTCGACGCCGATGCGAGCGTGATGCCCGCAGCATGGTAAACGGTAACGCCGGTGCTCGAGCCGGGTCCGGCCGTGCCAACAACGACGAGAGAGCCGCTCGAGGTGATGAGCGAGCCGGTTTCCGCAACCTCCACACCTTGATTCGCCCCGCTGCCGGATGCGCCCGCGCCGGTGCCGTTCACCGTTGTGGTGCCAGCGCCGCTGATCTGCCCGCCGTAAAGCACCGACACCCCGATGCCGTAGGCGTTGCCGGAAGCTCCACCGGTTCCATTCACCGCCACCGCGTTCGATCCGGAAGTGATGGCAGAGCCGGAGCCATAAACGGTCACGCCGCGGTTGATGCCACCCGCGCTGGCCCCGCCAGCCCCGATGACCAGGACTGCTCCGCTGCCGCTGCTAATCTTCGCGCCGTTAACTACATGCACCCCGAGCTGAGAACCGCCCGGATCATTGCCGCCGGTGCCTTTCACAGTCACCACGCCGCCGCCAGTCGCCTTGATGGCCGTGCCGGCGCCGTCCAGATTCACCCCGGTAAAGTTCCCCACGGTGGAGGGCATCTGCTGATTGGCCTCCACATCGATATTTCCGCCTGTCGTTTGCAACACCGCCCCGCCGGTGACCGAGACGCTCTGGCTGCACTTGATCGTGATCGCACCGCTCCCGCTGGCGGCGAGTTGCGCGCTGTTGTTGACGTTCACCACGCCCGCGTTGGAGGCGGTGGCGGCCACGGTGAGCGAGTCGTTGATCGTAAAGGTGATGTTGCCCTTGAAATTGACCGTGTCCGCTCCACCCGTGCCGGCGTTGACCGTCAGGCCGGGGAAGCTGGAGTTGGTAAAGGCGCCGACGTTGATCGTGTTACTGCCCGTGCCGTCATTGACGACCACGCTCGTGATGCCGGAAAGCGAGACGCCGGTGCTGCCGGTGTCCCCGGTGGTGTAAGCGCCGTTGTTGACGCTGAAGGTGCGGCTCGGCGCGGCGAATTTGATCGTGCCATTCGTCGGCTCGGAAAGGGTGAGCGTGTCGCCGTGGTTGGTGTTGTCGGTGAGGGTGAGCACTCCGCTGCCGGAAACGACATCGAAATCCGGCACGGCGGCGACGGTGAAGACGATGGTCCAGTTGATGTCATCGAGGTGCTGTCCGGGGGCGAACCCCGCGGTGTAAGTGCCGGCGTTGGCAGGCACCGACGGAAGGATGAAGGATGAGGCGAAGCCCGACGGGCTAGTCGTAATCTGCGTGATCCGCATACCTGTCGGCACGACGACCTTGAAATAATCTTGGTCGGTCGTCGCGCCTGGGGTGGTGCCTTCGAAGGTGTTCGTCCCGGCGGTCAGCGTGTAGGTATTGGCCGCAGCGGCGGAGTTCGGGAAATCCGGCGGCTCCGAGACGTCGGTGGCGTACAGGGAGGGAACGAGGAGCAGAGCGAGCGCGGCCAGTGTCGCGCGAAGCAGGAATGATTTTTTCATCGGGTTGGTTGACGTGATGCCGTCAGCCAACCCCGTGGGCGAAAACCCGCGCCGCAAGACTCGCCCAGAGAATTGCGAAACCGGCGGGGCAATTAGTGCCACCGCGGGAGGAAATTAAGCAAGCAAATATCGTCATCGGTCGCGCCGGCGGGAAAGGCGCAGTCATCCGCCGGAACGCTCGTTAGACCTGGACGACTCTCATGTGGATTGCGTCAACGCAGCGCGGCGAGAAATTCCTCGACCGAAATGTCGGCATCACGCAATGCGCCTTTGAGCGTGTAGCGATCCACCTCGGCGTGATAAGGGAAGACAATGCGGCGGCGATCGCGATGCTCCATCTTCACGTGACTTCCCTTCCGATGGCTCTCTTCGAAACCGAGTCGCTCCAAAGCGGCTAGAACCTCGCGACCAGAGAGCAGCGGAAGCTTCAAAGCTCCAGCGCGACGACTTCGTGATTCGAGTCTGCGGAAATGCTTTCGATTGGAACCTCGAGGTAGAGATCGATCGCCTCGCGCATATTCTCCAGCGCCTCCTGCCGAGTTTTGCCCTGTGACCAGCAACTCTTCAGCGCCGGACAATGCGCGGAAAAATATCCATCTTCACCTTGTTCAATTACAACCTGAAGCGTCATCGCACTCCAATCTATCGCGGAGATTCTGGACGCGCAATTTCGTTAGACTTGGACGACGCCCATGTGGAAGCGTGCTTTCGGCATGGGGCGGGAGACGTAGCCTAGCAAGCGGATGAGAACATCGCGCGTCTCGTGCGGCTGAATGATCGCGTCGATCCAACCGCGCGCGGCGCCGTAGCGGATGTCGGTTTGCTCCTCGTAGTTTGCTTTCACTTGCGCGCGCAGTTCCTCGAGTTCTTCCGGCGGCGCTTTCTTGTCGCCGCGTGCGCGCGCCCGCGCGAGAATCGAAAAGACAGTGTCGCTTGCCTGCGCCGCGCCCATGACGGCGTAACGCGAGTTTGGCCACGCCAGTAGGAAACGCGGATCGTAGGCCTTGCCGCAGAGCGCGTAGTTGCCCGCGCCGAATGAGCCGCCGACGACAACCGTGATCTTCGGCACGATCGAGTTGCTCACCGCGTTTACCAATTTTGCGCCGCTGCGAATGATGCCGCTTTGTTCCGCAGCTTTGCCGACCATGAAACCGGTCACGTCCTGGAAAAAAATGATAGGCAGCCCGGTCTGGTTGCAATCCATGACGAAGCGCGCGGCTTTGTCGGCGCTATCGGCATAAATGACGCCGCCCATCTGGATGCCTTCGGTCTTGGTGCGAACTTGCAGGCGCTGATTGGCGACGACGCCGACCGGGCGTCCGCCGATGCGCGCGTAGGCGGTGACGAGCGTTTTGCCGTAATCGGCTTTGTATTCATCGAGCGAATCGGCATCGATGATGGACGCGAGCAGATCGCGCGCGTCGTACGGCTTGTGACCATCAAGACTGATGATGTCGTAAACGGCGTCCGCCGATTTCGCTGGCTCGTTAGCCGACGCGCTCTCGGCTTTCTGGTTCGCTTCCGGGAGCAAGCCGACGAGCGAGCGCAAACGCTTGAGGCATGCTTCGTCGTCCTTCTCGAAAAAATCGACCGTGCCGCTGATCTCCGCGTGCATCTTCGCGCCGCCGAGTTCTTCCTGCTCCACAATTTGTCCGATGGCGGCTTTCACCAGCGAAGGGCCGGCGAGATAAAGGCCGCTGCCTTCCGTCATCAAAATTTTGTCGCACAAGACCGGCAGATACGCGCCGCCGGCGACGCAGTTGCCCATGATGGCGGCGAATTGCGGAATGCCCGCGGCGCTGATAACGGAGTTGTTGCGGAAGATGCGGCCGAAATCGTCTTCGTCGGGAAAAATTTCGTCCTGCATCGGCAGGAACACACCAGCGGAATCGACGAGATAAATAATCGGCAGGTTGCTCTCGAACGCGATGCGTTGCGCGCGGATCACTTTCTTCGCCGTCTGCGGAAAGAACGCGCCGGCTTTCACGGTCGCGTCGTTCGCGATGACCATGCACGGCACGCCGTGGACGTTGCCGATGCCCGCGACCGCGCCCGCCGCCGTGATGCGGCCCCATTGCTCATACATTTTGTAGGCGGCCCAGAGTCCGACTTCGAAAAAGGGCGCGTCTTGGTCGAGCAACGCGGCGATGCGCTCGCGCGCGAGCAAACGTCCGAGCTTGTGCTGGCGTTCCTGGCCGGCTTTGCTGCCGCCTTCGCGCAGCTGATCCTCTTCCGCTGCGATCTCCTGACAGCGTTCCTTGAGTGGCTCAGCGGTGCGTGAAGACATGAATTGCACGCTTAATGCGGCGCGCCCGTGACTTCAAGCGCGGCTAGTACACCTCTTCGTCGGTCGAGTAACCCGAATCGCCGCGAATGCTGCGCAGCCGGCTGCGGCTGCCAAGGTCCGAACGATCGAAAAGTCCAGTCGTGATTTTCAGCAAATACGGAAGCGCGGCGAGCGTGCCGATGGAAACCAGCGCGATCGCGGTCGCCTGCCGCGCCGGCCGGCGAATGCGATCCGCCACCAGCAAACCGAGCCCGAGCCCGACTGCGGTGCGGGTGACCGTGAGCAACGGATCGATCGGTGCTGACTTCGGCATGGCAATCGGGAGGGGCATCGCGGTATCTCTATACATCGAAAAAAATAAATGTGAAATGGGGATGCGCGTGCGTGCAGGATTGAACGAAAGTGACTGGTTTCATGGCTAAGGAACTTTACGCGCTCATTCTCGCCGGCGGCAGCGGCGAACGTTTCTGGCCACTGAGCCGGCGCAGTTTTCCAAAGCAACTGCTGCGCCTCGTCTCCGAGCGCACGTTGCTGGAGGAAACGATCCTGCGCCTCGACGGTGTGATCGATCCAGAGCGCGTGATCGTGCTGACTAATGTCGAACAGGAAGCGGGCGTGCGCGGCGCGCTGAAAGATTTGCCGAAGGAAAACATTGTCGCGGAGCCGACGAAACGCGACACCGCGGCCGCCGTCGCGCTGGGCACCGGGCTCGTGGCCGCGCGCGATCACGACGCCACCATGATCGTGCTGCCTGCCGATCACGTGATCAAAGACAAAGCCGCATTTCAGAAATCGATTCGCACTGCAGTGAACGCCGCCGAAGCGCAGAGCGCGCTGGTTACCATCGGCATCAAGCCCACCTCCGCGCATCCCGGTTTTGGCTACATCGAGATGGGCGAAGCCCGCAAAACCAAAGGCGTTTACGAAGTCGTGCGTTTTCGCGAGAAGCCGAACGTCGAGCTCGCGGAAACATTTTTGCGTCTCGGCAACTTCCGTTGGAACGCAGGCATGTTCATCTGGCGCGTGCGGACCATCATCACGGAGTTCAACCGTTATGCGCGCGAATTTGGCCGCTTCATCTCGAGCATCAGTTCGCCAGGCGCGCTGGAGAAACCGTGGCAGGCGCGTTTCAGCAAGCTGCCGAAAATTTCCTTCGA
Organism: Verrucomicrobiota bacterium; assembly: GCA_030854105.1. Lineage (GTDB taxonomy): Bacteria > Verrucomicrobiota > Verrucomicrobiia > Chthoniobacterales > UBA10450 > AV69. Next base: position 5,961 of record JALYTV010000004.1, read on the forward strand.
TTACGCGGTGATGGAACATGCCGACCGCGTGCTCATGGTCGAAGCTGATTTCGATTGGGACGACGTCGGCGGCTGGCAGGCGGTCGCGCGCTATTTCGAAAAAGATGCCGCGGGCAACGCGGCGACCTGTCACGTCACGTCGATCGATGCCGCGGACAACATCGTTTACTCACACGACAACACCGAGATCGCGCTGCTGGGCGTGAACAATCTCATCGTGGTGCGCACTGCCGACGCCATTCTCGTCTGCCACCGGCATCACGCGGAGAAAATCAAAAATCTTGTCGGCAAATTGCCGGAAGCATTGCAATGAAACGCGTGCTCGGTCTTGACCTCGGCGACGCGCGCACCGGCGCGGCGGTTTCCGACGAATTGAAAATGCTGGCGCATCCGCTGGAGACGATCGAGAGCGCGTCGGCTAATAAGCTGCTCGATCGCGTCCGCGAAATTGTGCGCGAGAAGGAGGTCGACTGCGTCGTCGTTGGCTTGCCGCGACACATGAACGGCACCTACGGCGCAGGCGCAGAGAAAGCGCGAGAGTTTGCCGAGAAATTGCGGCCGCTAATTTCCTGTGAAGTCGTGACGTGGGACGAACGCCTTTCCACCGTCGCGGCCGAGCGCGCGCTGCGCGATGCGGGCAAAAAAACGCGAGACACGAAAGGCATTCGCGACCAGGTCGCGGCGCAAATTATTCTCCAAAGCTACCTCGACCGCGTGAATGCCTGAATCGCGCCGGCTAAAATTCATCGTCAGCTACGATGGACGCGGTTTCGTCGGCTGGCAGCACCAGGCGAACGCGGTTTCGGTGCAGGAAACTCTCGAGCAGGCGTTTGCAAAGGTCGCGGACTGCCCGGTGCGCGTGACTGGATCCGGGCGCACGGACGCCGGCGTCCATGCTCTCGCACAGTGCGCGCATGCGGACGTGCCCGCCGGGCGCTTTGCAGCGGAGCGCTGGGTCTCCGCCATCAACGGCGTGCTGCCGCCAAGTATTCGCGTTCTGCGCGCACAATTCGTTGCAAACAGCTTTCACGCGCGCTTTTCCGCAAAGGAAAAAATCTACCGCTATCGGATCATAGACAGCGCGATCATGCCGCCATTGGAAATCGGCCGGGCGTGGCAGGTGCGCGCGGAATTAGAAGACGCGATCCTCCGTCGCGCGCTCACGCTGTTCGTCGGCAAACACGATTTCACCGGGTTTTCCGCGAATCGGGGCAAGCCGGATGGCGATACCGTGCGCACGATCGTGTCGGCTAAGATGCGACGGTGGGCCGGGGCGCTGGAGTTGGAGTTCGCCGGGGACGGCTTCCTTTACAAGATGGTGCGATTGATGGTCGGAGCGGCGGTACGTTGCGCGACGGGTAAGGATTCTCTCGCCACGATCGTGCGCAGCCTGCGACAGCCGACGCGCTCCGGGCCGCGGTTGGTGGCACCGGCCGAGGGCTTGTATCTGGTGCGCGTGCGCTACTAAGCGCGTTACGACCAAGGCCGAAGTAGCCCCGCGGTTGGCAGAAAAATTGCTTGTAGAATCGCGATGCCCGACCCCGAGACACCTGTAGAGGTGGACCGGCTGGAACGGCCGCGCCCAAGTTTCGTCAAGCGATGTTCGGCGTGGTTGTTCAGCCCCCGCCATTTCCATTACAAACTTCTCTCGGGCGCGGCGGCGGGCGTGCTCGTTATCATTTTTCTCGCGAGCATCTTTCTCTGGGTCACTTTCCGCAATCGCCATCAGGATAGTGCGCGCACGCATACCATCCACGTGATGCGGCTGGCGAGTGTGGTGGAAAACGATATCGCGATGCTGGAGACATATCAGCGCGCCTTTCTGCTCACCGGCGATGCGCAATACCGGGATCCGTTCGAAAAAAGGGCGGAGGCGATGCGGCAGCGGATGGCGGAGCTCAACCGGATCATCGTCGGCAGCACGACGCAGCGGCAACGCATCGCGCAGGCGCGCGATGTCGTGGTGCGTTGGGTAACGGATGTCGGCTTGCCTTCCTTCAAGGCTAAGCCAGCCGATCCCATCACCACCTCGGCCTTAGGCAGTCCGCTCCTCGACCAGGCTCGCGAAATTCTGCAGTCGCTTCAGGACGAAGAGCAAATCGTGCTCAACAAGCGGATGCGCGAGCAGGAATGGGCTTCGCAATCCACGCAGATTCTCGATTTCCTGCCAAAACTGGAGCGCGCGGTGATCGAGATGGATAAGGAAAAGCGCGGCTATCTTCTCACGGGCGAGAATAGCTGCATTGAAGCTTACCGGCGTTCGCTCGAAGATTTCTATACCTACCACGGTTACCTCACAATTCTGGCGGCCACTTCGCCATCGCAGGCGGAGCTATTGGCTGACGTGCGGGCAAATGTCGAGCGCTGGATTACCAGCTCGGCCGTGCCGGAGATGGACGCCAAACGCAACGGCCACGACATCTCCACGACGGCTTCGACGGCGAAGAGTGACCAGCTCGTCCGGGAGGTGCAGCAAACGATTCTCGAGTTCCAAAACAATGAACTCGCTGTCTACGATTCGCGTTCGGCCGCCGTCTCGCGCCAAAGCATCCTCAAGACGCTCGGCTTGTCGATGCTGTCGCTGCTCGCGGTCGGACTCCTCGTTTCCTCAAACAGCTACAGCTTCGTGCTCGTGCGCCGCCAGGTAGCGAAGCTGGAAGGGGCGGAGACGCGCATCCGCGCGATTATCGAGAGCATTCTCGATGGCATGATCACCGTCGACGAAGACGGCACCATCGCTTCCATGAATCCGGCGGCGGAGAAAATTTTCGGCTGCATCAACAACGAGATGATTGGGCACAAGTTCACGAAGCTGGTGCCCAAAGCGTATTTCGGCGGTATTGAATCGCAGGCCCGGCCGATCGCGTGGGAAGAGCTCGCGCAACGGACCGGCACGACTGCTCTCGCGGTCGGACGCACGCGCAAGCATGCCACCTTCCCGATCGAAATTTCACTCAGCGAAATGATCATCAACGGCACCAAGTTCTATACTGCGATGATTCGCGACGTGACAGAACGCAAACGTTTCGAGCAGGAGATCGCGTCGGAAAAAGAGAGCCTCGCGGTCACGTTGCGGTCGATCGGCGACGGCGTCATCACCACGGACGTGGCGGGCAAAGTGATCATGATCAACAACGCCGCCGAGGCGTTGACTGGCTGGAAGAGCCAGGATGCGGTCGGCCAGCCGTTGAAATCGGTCTTCAATATATCCATCGACCTCGCAGCGCAGGCGCGCGCGCAGCGCAGCGGTTATCGCAACGAGGCGCATTCCATCCTGCTCTCGCTGCCGGAAAACGCGACACTGGTCGACAGGGACAACGGCGAACGTTTGATCGAGCAGGTCGCCTCGCCCATTCGCGACAACAAGAACGAAGTCGCCGGCGTCGTGCTCGTCTTCCGTGACATCACGGAACGCCACCGCAACGAAAGCGAGCGGCGCAAAGCGGAAGCACTCGAGCAGCTCGGCTTGCTCGCGGGCGGCATCGCGCACGATTTCAACAATCTTCTCACCGCCATCATCGGCAATATTTCCCTCGCCTCACTCTTCCTGCCGACCACCGACGAGATGGCGACGCGGTTGAACGACGCCAAGAACGCGTCCATGCGCGCGCGTGATCTCGCGCAGCAGCTTCTCACTTTCGCCCGCGGCGGTGCGCCCATAAAAAAGACCGCATCCATCGGTAAACTTATTCAGGACACGGTCAGCTTCTCCTTGCGTGGGTCGCACAGCCGCAGCGAATTCACCTTCGGCAGCGATCTGCGCCCGGCGGAAATCGATCCCGGCCAGATCAGCCAGGTCGTTGCCAATCTCGTCGTCAATGCCGACCAGGCGATGCCGAACGGCGGCACCTTGCGCGTCAATTGCGAGAACTACAGCCACCATTCCACCTCGCCCTTGATCCCCGATCTCATGCCGGGCGAATACGTCCGCATCGCGATCAAGGACGAAGGCATGGGAATTCCCGACCAATACCTCAAACGCATCTTCGATCCCTATTTCACGACCAAGGCGAAAGGCAACGGCCTCGGCCTCGCCACCACCTACTCCATCATCAAAAATCATAATGGGCTCATCACCGTCGAATCGGAGATGCACGTCGGCTCGACCTTCACCATTTACCTGCCCGCGTCGCAACCGGCCGAAGTGGCGGAGGAAAAACCGCGCGCCTCCCTTGCCTCTATCAACGGCACCGGCCGCGTCCTCATCGTCGATGACGAAGAAGCGATTCGCGCGCTGGTGGAATTCACGCTGTCGCATCTCGGCTACGAAGTTTCGACAGCGGAGAGCGCTCTGGCTGGCGTCGAGCTTTACAAGGAGCACCTCGACAAAAACGAGCGCTTCGATGTTGTCATTCTCGATCTCACTTTGCCCGGCGGCATGGGCGGTAAGGAAGCGCTCAAGCGTTTGATCGAGATCGATCCGACCGTGAATGCGATCGTATCCAGCGGCTACGCCATGGACGCGACCATGAGTCGCTACGAAGATTTTGGATTCCGCGGCGTGATCGCGAAACCCTACGAAGCCGCCGAGCTCGGTCGCATCGTGCACGACGTCATCGCGTCCAGTCACATCGACGTGAAGCCTGATTACGAAATGCGGGCGATCGCTTAAAAGCCATACCGGTTTGTCATTCTGAGCGTCGACTTCGCTCGGGATGACCTGCAAATAGGATGGCACCCTTGAGCGCCCACCGCCTCTAGTCGACTTTCAATCGCGGCAGCAACTGCTCCAGAATCGCGGCGACGGATTCGTCGACCGATTGCTCGTCCGTCCGCACGACGATTTCCGGATCGGTCGGCGGCTCGTAAGGCGCGTCGATGCCAGTGAACTCGCGGATCTCCCCTGCCCTCGCTTTTTTGTAGAGATTCTTCGGGTCGCGCTCTTCGCACACGCGCAGCGGCGCGTCGACGAAGACTTCGATGAAATCGGCGCGACCAGCCAGCGCGATCGCACGAGCGCGCTGTCTATCACCGCGATACGGCGAAATGAACGCCGTGATCACCACCCCGCCGGCGTCCGCCATTAGCTTCGCGACTTCGCTTACGCGCCGGATATTTTCCACGCGGTCTTCCGGCGCGAAGCCAAGATTCGTGTTCAAACCGTGACGAATGTTATCGCCGTCGAGCACGTAGGGATGCATCGCGCGCTGGAAAAGTTCGCGCTCGAGCGCGAGCGCGATGGTTGATTTTCCCGCGCCGGATAATCCCGTGAGCCACACCACGGCGCCGCGATGCCCGTATTGCTGCGCGCGCGCCTCGGCCGTGATCTTGCCCTCGCTCCAGAAAATATTTTTGCTCTTTACCGCCGCGCGGTCGGTATAAACGCCGCCGTGCACGATGCCGCCGGCAACAATGACGCCGTCCTCGACCACGACGAAACGCCCGAGCTGCGGCACGCGGTCATGATTATCCAACACGATTGGCGCGCGCGTCTGAATAGTGACGCGACCGACTTCGTTGCGCGCAAGTTCGAGCGCGCTCGCGTTCTTGCGCGCGAGCGACGACGAGTCCATCACGTCGTCAATCGACACGATCTGGCACTTCACTTCCTGGGTCGCGAGTTGCGCGGTGTAAAGTTGCGACAAGCGCGCTGGCTGACGCGCGATCCAAAACAGATCGGCCTGGAAGCGATTTGTCTCGATCGGCGAATCCTTCGCGTGGGAACCGATGTAGCCGCGCTCGACGAAAATCTGTTCGCGCAAAGTCACACCGATCGATTCGCCCGCCGTCGCGGATTCGCGCGCCGGCGCGGACCAGCGCTCGATCGAATGCACCACGCTCGTTTTGTTCGCAGGCGAGAAAACGATTTCATCGCCGACGTTCAGAGTTCCTGTTTCGATGCGGCCCGCGATGATGCGGCGCTCATCGAATTTGTAAACGTCCTGCACGCAAAACCGCAGCGGCAAATCGGTCGGCGTCGCCGGCGGCGTCATGGTGTCGAGCGCGTCGGCTAAGGACGGGCCGCGATGCCATTTCATCTTCGTCGAGCGACTCGCGATATTGTCGCCATCACGCGCTGATGCCGGGATGAACACGCGCGGCTCGAGCTTCAGCGAGCGCAGAAACTCGCGATAATCTTTTTCGATCTCGCGAAAACGCGCTTCGTCATAGCCGACGAGATCCATCTTGTTCACCACCACACAGAATTGCTGCACACCGAGCAAGCTGAGCAAATAAGCGTGCCGCTTCGTTTGCTCGAGAATGCCTTCGTTCGCTGCAATCACGAGCACCGCCGCGTCCGCGCTCGCCGCGCCCGTGATCATGTTCTTCAAAAACTCTTTGTGCCCCGGCGCGTCGATGATGACGTACTCGCGCTTCGCCGTGCGAAACGGAATCTGCGTGGTGTCGATGGTGATGTTCTGTTCCTGCTCCTCCAGCAACGCATCGAGCAAAAACGCGAATTCGAATTCCATGTTCTCCGCCGCGCAGGCCGCGCGAACCTGCTCGATCTTACCGTCAGGCAACGAATGCGTGTCGTGCAGAATGCGCCCGATCAAAGTCGACTTGCCATGATCGACGTGACCCACGAAAACAACTTTCAAGCGCGGACTGCGGAATTCGGAATGCGGACTGGAAGAACGCGGCGTCATCGGTTTTTGCGGGCCGTTTTGATCGACGTGATAACCATCGCGATGGTTTGGTCCAATTCATCGCGTAGTGCTGAGGCGCGGTTTTCTTTCAGGAAGTCCAACGCCACCAGCAGATCGATCCAGTAAATCGACTCGTCGCATTCCTCGACGATGCCGAGCTTCGCCATGAACCCCGCACGTGAGCGTGCGCGCATCGCAGCTCGATAATTCGCACCGATCGACGTGCCGCTCCGGAGCAATTGCCGTCCGATGACTTGCGGTTCTGAAGACTTGCCCAAGGCCTCAACCAGCCGCACCACACGCACGCCAGCCTCGAACGTCCGCGTCTTCAATTCCGCATTCCGCACTCCGCGATCCGCGCTCACAGAAATCCCTTCGCGCGCAATTTCTGCATCGCGTTCCGTTCGTGGTGATCCTGCGCGCGACCGGCGCGCTCGCTTGTGCGCGTCGTTTCGAGTTCCGCGATGATCTCGTCGATAGACGACGCGTTGCTCTCGATCCCCTGCGTGATCGGCTGGCATCCGAGCGAGCGATAACGTTTCCCCTCGCGCGCAAAATACATTTGCGGGATCGGAATCTTCTCGCGCTGGATGTAGCGCCAGATGTCGACTTCGGTCCAATCCAGCAGCGGTTGCACGCGCACGTGTTCGCCTTTCGCATTGGCGGTCGCGAATTGTCCCCAGAATTCCGGCGGCTGATCTTTGTAATCCCACTCGAACTGCGCGTTGCGCGGCGAAAAATAGCGCTCCTTCGCCCGCGTCGGATCTTCATCGCGGCGAATGCCGGTAATGAGCGCGTCCCATTTGTATTCCGCCATCGCCTGTTGCAGCGCGACCGTTTTCAACTCGTGCGTCACTGTCACCGGATCGTGGGTCTCGTAGCCAACGCCGCGCGCGCGCGCTTCGTCGTTAACCTTCACGATCAGGTTGAGCTGGTAATGCTCCGTCGCCCAGGTACGGAACTCGAGCATCTCGGGAAATTCATACGTGGTATCGATGTGCAGCACCGGAAACGGTACGCGCCCGAAGAACGCTTTGCTCGACAGCCAGATGAGCACGTTTGAGTCCTTCCCCATCGACCACGGCATGGCGATGTTTTTGAAAGCGTGATACGCCTCGCGCAAAATGAAGACGCTCTGATTCTCCAGTTGGTCGAGATGATCGGACATCGCGCGCCTTTCTTACAATCGTGCTGCCTCGCTCGCAAACGTTTGCCTTGCGTGAAATCGGCGCGTTCCTAGTGTCTCCGCATGCCTGAACCCGTGCGCGCCGCCTACGATTCGAAGATCGAGGGCAACGTCATCTTCACGCGCGTCGACGCGGCGATGAACTGGATGCGCAAGAATTCATTGTGGCCAATGCCGATGGGGCTGGCGTGTTGCGCGATCGAATTGATGGCGACGGCCGCGTCGCGTTTCGACATCGCGCGCTTCGGTTCGGAAGTGATGCGCTTCTCGCCGCGGCAATGCGACGTCATGATCGTTGCCGGCACCGTCACTTACAAAATGGCGCTCGCGGTCAAACGCATCTGGGATCAAATGCCGGAACCGAAATGGTGCATCGCGATGGGCGCGTGCGCCTCGAGCGGCGGCATGTATCGCAGCTATGCCGTGCTGCAGGGCATCGATCAACTTCTGCCCGTCGACGTTTACGTTTCCGGCTGTCCCCCGCGCCCGGAAGCCCTGATCGAAGGGCTCATGCGTTTGCAGAAGAAAATCGAAGGCGAAGAATCCTTCCGCGCGCAGAAGCCGGCGCTCACGCGCGAGCTCGATTTAATTTCGTAATGACGACGTTGGCACGCGAGCGCGACAACGGTTGTCATTCCGAGCGTAAGCCGAGGAATCCCGTGGAAGTTACCTTAAAGCTTTCGTCACGGGATCCCTCGGCTTGGCTCGGGATGACGGAATTTTCGCGATGACCGGCGCCGAACTCCTCCAATCTCTCGGTCGCCTGCTCGGCGCGAAAATCCAGAGCCGCATCGAGTTCCGCGGCGAAACCACCTACGCCATCCGCGCGGAAGATTTGCGCGAGATCGCGAAGTTCTGCCGCGACGAACTTTCCTTCGATTACCTGCTCGATATCTCGAGCGTGGATAACTTCGGCGAGGAACCGCGCTTCGAAATTGTCTACGAGCTTTACTCAATAACGCTCGCCGTGCATCTGCGCTTGAAGGTCGCCGTCAGCGAAGAGACCGGCGCGGTCGATACCATCTCCGACATCTGGCCGACCGCGAATTGGCACGAGCGCGAAGTGTTCGACATGATGGGACTACGGTTCCACAACCATCCCGATCTGCGCCGCATCCTCATGTGGGACGGCTACCCCTATTTCCCGCTGCGCAAAGATTTCCCGCTCGAAGGCCTGCCCAGCAATATGCCCGACGTCGCCTTCACCTCCGCCGCCCCGATGGAAGGCGGCCCGTTTGTCACCCAGCCTTCCACTGCCACGACCAAAGACCGCGAGCCAAGATCGCGACGTCCGGATTTGTAGGTCGTTGAACGCTTTGCGTAATTAGGTTTATGCCGCGTCCTTTGTTCATGTGGCCGAAACTGCTGGGCGCGGCTGTCGGGTGCTTTGGCTTGGGCTACCTCATTTTCACTTTCACCGACTGCTTGCGCATGGGGGCTTTCACCAACTCGCCGTTCCCGATTGGCTTCGCGAGATGGTCGTGTGTTGGACTCAGCGCGGTCCTTTTTCTTCTCAGTTTGCCCGTGTATCGAGCACACGACTGGGCACGAGTCGTCCTCCTGTGGTTGTCGATTTTCGCGTGGGTATTCCTTTTTGCCTTCAGCGTTGTGATGGTGGCGCGTAAGCATATCGCCCTTATCGATGTCAAAACATCGGTGCTCACGTGCGAACAGATCGCAGAGTTCGAACGTGGGGAGACGATATTCCGCCTCATGAACGCCGGATCAGCTTTGGCGTTGTTGGCACCTCTCGCGTTGTTCATCGGTGTCCTGCATCATCCTGACGTGCGGAAGGCGTTTATCAGATCCGGGGTCGCGCCCTGTGTAACCCAGCCCTAACCAGGCACCGCGGCCAGCGGCGGACGCTGGGCTCATAGCCGACCCGATCTGAAGCGGGTCAGCGTGGTGTCTGTTCGCGGGCGGAAAGCGTATCAAGCGCCTGTTTGGCGAGGGCACTGCCGCGCACGAGTCGTCCAAACTTGAATGAGCAAGGACAAATAGTTCCTAACCCAGCGGCCGCTGATTTGACCGGGCAACCGCCGCGACTTTAATACCGGTCGCGAAATTCGACCCGGTTGCCCCGTCCCGCCGGCCGCAGTTTACATGAGCACATCCGAAATTTTTCTGGTCGCGATGATCATCATCTACACGGTGCCGTACCTGGTCTGGCGGCTGGGCCGGACGGAGTATTATGCGCCGTTGGTGGTGGTGCAGATCATCGGCGGCATCCTTCTCGGACCCGGCGTGCTCGGAGCCGTTTTTCCAAATTACTACCGGTTCGTTTTCAACCCGCAGGTCATCGGTCAGCTCAACGGCATCGCGCAATGGGCGGTCATGATTTTCGTGTGGGTGGCCGGCATCGAACTGGACATCGCGGAGGCGTGGCGGCACCGGCGCGAGACCGGCATCACCAGCGGTCTGGCGCTGGGCGTCCCCATGGTGTTTGGATGCGGAGCGGCGCTGGCGATGCTGGCGATGAGTGATCGCTGGCTGGGCCCAAATGGGCATACCTGGCAGTTAATCGTCGGCCTCGGGATGGCCTGCGCGGTCACTGCTCTGCCGATCCTGGTCCTTTTCATGGAAAAATTAACCAATCCTGCGCCAGCCACTCGGCCAGCGAATCCTGCGTTACGCGAGCCTCGACGACGTCGCTATCTGGGGTGTGCTCGCGCTCATCCTGCTCGATTGGACTCGCGTGGGTCGACAGGTCGGGTTTCTGGTTGTGTTCGCCCTGGCGGCTCTGGCCGTGCGCAAGATAATGCGGCTTATTCCAGAAATGGATCGCTGGTTCGTCGGCCTCATCTGGCTGGCTTTCGCCGGCTTCGCGGCGGATTGGGCCGGCCTGCACTTTATGGTTGGCGCCTTCCTCTCCGGCGCCGTGCTGGACGCGGATATGTTTGACCAGCAGCGAATGGACCAATTCCGCGGTCACGTGTTGCTGGCGATCATGCCGGTCTTTTTCCTCTCGACCGGGCTGCGCACAAACTGGGCGGTAGGCGGCGCGATCGTCTTCAGCGCCGCGGCCCTGCTCTTGGTGGCCTCGGTCACGGGCAAACTCGCCGGCATTCACCTCGCGGGGAAGATTCTTAAATGGGAGAAGGGTGAAGCCTCCATCATCGGATGGCTGTTGCAGACGAAGGCTTTGATCATGATCATCTTCGTCAATGTGCTCCTCGATAAACATATCGTCACGAGCGAGACCTTCACCGCCGCTCTGCTCATGGCCATAGCCAGCACGATGTTGAGCGTGCCGATGGTGGCGCCGAAACTGAAGAAGCTTACCACCGTCATCTTTAAGTCGTCTTGAAGCGGCGAAGAAATTCGGCCACCGACTGAAGTGCCGGTGCGCTTCTCGACATTTCCGGCGCGCGCAAACGTCAAACGTTGGGGATGCCGGCCCGCAGTGGTGCTGAAATTTATGCCGACGGACGATTACCAATAGCTCGATCACGCAGGTCGTCCTCGGCGCCACGCTCCCATTTTGGCAGAATCCGGCTGATTTCTTCGCGCGCCGACCTGAGAGATTCGCGATCCGACCAGATCCCCTCGCCTTGCGGCCTGAGTTCTTCGCCGTCCGGGCTGAGGGCTTCGCGCTCCGGCCTGGCGGCTTGCCGGCGTAGCCGACCCGATCTGGCGGCGTCGTACCGATTCGCGCGGCCGTGGACAGCTCTCAGGCGGCGCGGGCGGCGGCGAGGAGCTGGCCGAATTTGGCAGCGACATCTTTCCCAGTCGCGACGACTCCAGCGTGGGAGAGATTCTCATCGGGTCTAAGCCCGCATCGGCACGGGAGGCGAGTGGCGTTCTCTCCGGGGGGAAAGGACGCGTTCGTTGACAGCCCGTTCGCTATTGCGTACGCTTTGGCATGACTTCGCTCCCGGTCACCCAGGCTCGTTCCAAACTTTACCAGCTCATCGATGAGGCAGCGCATTCGCATGAGCCAATCCAGATTACGGGAAAGCGGGCCAATGGCGTGCTCATTTCAGAGTCGGATTGGCGGAGCATTCAGGAAACACTTTATCTCGTTTCGATTCCCGGTATGCGCGATTCCATTCGCAAGGGAATGGCGGAACCGCTCGCGAAGGCATCGAAAAAGCCCGGCTGGTGACTCGGTCGATCGTTTTCGCCAAGCAGGCGCGGAAGGATGCGAAGAAGATCGCTTCCACGAATCTTCGGCCGCAAGTGGAGCGACTGCTCGAGATTCTGAGCAAGAATCCATTTGAGAATCCGCCGCCCTACGAGAAGCTGGTCGGCGACTTGGAGGGCGCCTACTCGCGTCGCATCAATATCCAGCACCGGCTCGTTTATCAGGTCTATCGCAGGGAAAGAACGGTGAAGGTCCTCCGCATGTGGACTCACTATGAGTGAGGCTTCGCGATCTTCTCTCTAACGCGCGAGCGCTTGGGCGAGGAGCTTGCGAAAGCTTTCCGCGGCGGCGCGTCCTGTCGCCAGCACGTCGTGATGCGAAAGATTCTCGTCACCTAAGCCGGCGGCGAGGTTGGTGATGCAGGAGAAACCGGCGACGGCGAGGCCGAGGGCGCGGGCCTGGATGACTTCGAGGACGGTGGACATGCCGATGGCGTCGGCGCCGAGTTTTTGCAGCATACGCACTTCGGCGGGCGTTTCGTATTGCGGGCCGAGGAGGGCGGCGTAAACGCCTTCGCGTAATTCGAGGTCGATGCTCTTGGCGGCGGCGCGAAAAATTTTCTGGAGAGCGCGCGAATAGGCGGCGCTCATGTCCAGAAAATTGCCGATCAGGGGCGAAGCGCCGGTGAGGTTGAGCTGATCGGTGATCATCATCCAATCGCCGGGGTGGAATTTTTCGTTCAAGGCCCCGGCGGCATTGGTCACGATCAACTTTTTCACGCCGGCCTCGGCAAGCACGCGCACGATGGCGGTGACTTCGTGCGCGGTGCGGCCTTCGTAGAGATGGGCGCGGCCTTGCGCGCAGATGAGGCGTTGGCCGCCGAATTCGCACAGCGAGAGTTTTCCCTTGTGGCCAGGCACGCTCGGCTTCGGGATTTCGGGAAAATCGGCGTACGGAATCGATGCGCTCGGTTTCTCGACGATCGCGCTCAAGCCGGACCCGAGGATGATCGCGCTGTCTGTTTGAAAATCGCGCAACTGATCGAGCGCAGATTGTCCGGTCATATCTGTTGATTGGCTCGACGGAGTCTCGCCCTACCAGATCATTACGCGGCGGAGACCGGCGGCGCGTCGGCCGGGCGGCGCGTCGACGCCATCACGTCGGGTCGATAATTTTCGTCGCGCGGCGTAGGCGTTTTCGTTTCCTGTTTCGGATAAGCGATGCGGCTGTGCAGCATCGTCTGCAGGGTGAAACGGAAACGATCCGCGATCAGGCGCAGATCGCTCAGGGTCAGATCGCATTCATCGAGCTGATGATCGGCCACGCGCTGGTCGATGATGTCGTTGACGAGCTGCTCGACCTTGGCCGGCGTCGGTTTTTCCAAACTGCGCGAAGCGCTTTCGCAGGCATCGGCCAGGCTGACGATGGCGCTTTCCTTCGTCTGCGGCCGCGGCCCGCTGTAGCGGAAACTTTCCTCGCGCACTTCGGGAATGTCGTCCTCGCGCAGGTTCATGATTTTGCCGCCGGCGCGCGCGTCTTCGAGTTGTTGCAGCGCGCGTTTATAAAAATAGTAAACGAGGGAGGTGCCATGGTGCTCCTGGATGATGTCCATGATGCGCTTGTTCAGCTTGTGCTTGAGCGCGAGGTCCACGCCTTCCTTCACGTGCGCGATGATAATCAGCGCGCTCATGGTCGGCGCCAGGTCGTCGTGCGGATTGCGTTCCGCGTTCATGTTCTCGGTGAAATACTCGGGCTTCACCAGTTTGCCGACGTCGTGGAAATAGGCGCAGACGCGGCAGAGGGTGGCATTGCAACCGATCGCTTCGGCCGCGGCCTCGGCGAGATTCGCGACGACAAGACTGTGATGATACGTGCCCGGCGCTTCGATGGTCATGCGCCGCAGCAGCGGATGATTCAAGTCGGACGCTTCGAGCCAGGAAATGTCGGTGGTGATTTGGAACGCGCTCTCCAGCATGGGCAAAATGCCGCCGACGATGGTGGCGGTGACGATGCCGTTGCCGATAGCCAGCGCGCTCTGCAGACCGATGAGATGCCATTGATTCGCCATCGGCGAAAAAAGATCAAACGGCCCGATGGAGCCGAACATGAGCGAGAGCAGCCAGATCGCGATGCCGACGCCCATGCCCGCGCGCACGAGCTTGCTGCGGCGCCGCACTTGCATGGTGAGGTAAGAGGCGACGAAGCCGCTGATCATACCAGTGACAAGCATAGCCGCGTCGATTCCACCGAAGAGCACGCTGCTGAATAAGCTGACGAAGACGGAGGCGAACAGCCCAAGATGGCGTCCCATCAGCACGCTGAGAATGAGCGGCGCGAGCGCGTAGGGTACGAGCAACGGCGCCAGGCCTGGCGTCAACCCGAGCACGCCCTTCGCGCAGAACGCGAAGACTAATTTCGTGAGCGCGAGCTGCAGGAACATCGCGCCGAAGACGAGAAGAATGCGCGAGCTTTGCGAGTACGTCTCCGCCTGATTCATCCACAGCATCGTCAGTGCGGTGGCGAAGAAGAGCAGCTCGATGACGAAGTTCTTGGTCGGCTCCGGTTGGTTGCCGCTGAAAATAAGCGCCGCCACGCCCGCGACGAAAAGGGCGAAGAGCAACAGCTTCATCCAGACGGAATACTCGAGGCTGCGCAAAAGTTCGTTGCGCGTGCGGCGGCGGCGCGTTTTCCCCGACGCGAGGCCGCGGCGAACGAGCTGGCTGCGTTTAAGAAAGTCGAACATCACTTGCGCGCCATTTGCGCGGGACTGCGGTGGACCTGGTAGGCATTGATAATAGCGCGCACCAGCGGATGCCGCACCACGTCGCGTTCGGTGAAATAATTCATCGCGATGCCGGGGATTTGCTTCAATGCCTGCAATGCTTCCACCAGGCCGGAGCGCTTGTTCGCCGGCAGATCAATTTGCGTCACATCGCCGGTGACAACGCACTTCGAATTTAAGCCGAGCCGCGTCAGCAGCATGAACATCTGCTCCGTAGTCGCGTTCTGCGCTTCGTCGAGAATGACGAACGCGTTGCTTAACGTCCGGCCGCGCATGTAGGCGAGGGGCGCGATCTCAATCGTCTGGCGTTCGACCAGGCGCTCGAGTTCCTCCGGCTCAATCATGTCGTGCAGCGCGTCGTAGAGCGGCCGCAGATAGGGCGTGATTTTTTCCTGCAAGTCGCCCGGCAAAAATCCGAGCGCTTCGCCGGCTTCGACGGCTGGACGCGCGAGGATGATGCGCGAGACCTGTTCCTTCTTCAGCGCGGCGACCGCCATCGCCACGGCGAGATACGTTTTGCCCGTGCCAGCCGGCCCGATGCCGAAGACGATGTCGTTCGCCTCGATCGCTTCGACGTAAGTCTTTTGCCCGAGCGTGCGCGTGACGATCGGCGCCTTGCGCGAGGAGACCGCGATTTTCACCGAGGTCGCGTCGGCGAGATTATCGGGGCGTTGTTCGTTCACTGCGTTGAGCGCGTAGTTGAATTCGTGTTTCCGGATATCGACGCCGTGTTTGCGGGCCGATTCGAGCTGCTCGAAAACGCGTTGCGCGCGATCCAGTCGCTCCGGTTCACCCTCCAGTTTCACCCAGCCTTCCCGCGTCGTCACCTTCACCCCCAAGGAATCTTCCAGCGATTTCAACAGTTTGAGATCATTCGCGTAGAGCGATTGCAATGCTCGCGCGCTCTCGAATTCCAGCGTGCGCGTTTCCGCCATCAGCCTACCCGCTCATAGCCGACGCGACCTGCCTGCTTCAAAATCAACGGAAACCGTAAACCAGCGCCCAGGGAGTGCGCTCTTCCGGCGATTCCTCGATCGCGACGATAATGAAATAGCTGCCGGTCGCGCGCGGCACCACGTGCGCGGCGGCGAAATGTCCCTTTTGCCAACTGTCGGATTCCTCCACCAGCTTGCCGTCGGAATCGTAAATGTGCACCGACACCTTCGCGCGTTCGACTTCGGTGCCGAGCCAGAACCAGTACTCGTTGCCTTTGAAAAGCTGCTGGCGCACCGCCTTTTTTTCGCCCGAGCCGAGGTCGCCGCCCCAATAATCCTCGCGCACCTGGAAGCCTTCCTTCACGTACGGCTCCGCTGCTTGCAGGGCGAAGGACTGCGCGTCGTCGACGGAGGCCAGCGCGTTCGCGCGCAGCATGAGCGCGACGGCTATGATTAAAAACGCGAACTTGGACTTCATTTAGCGCGTGAGAATCTCGCCATCGAGTTTCGTAGTGATCGCATTCACCTTCTTCACGGAATCGGGCGTAATCGGCCGGTCGCCGGTGTCGATCAACGGCCGCACTTCGCCCAGCGCGCCGCGAATATTTTTCACCACGGCCGTGTCGTACTCCGGCATCTCCTTCAATTTCTCGCCGAAATAATTCAGCAGGTCAGGTTGATGCAACAGCTCGGCGCCTTGCGTCGAGAAATTCTTGCTCACCACGGAACTCAGCACCTGCGTGCCGCGCAGCCAGCCGCCGAGGCTGACGAGTTGCGACAGCTTCTGGTCCTGCACCTCGTTCATCGCCTGCTGCACGCTGTTCTGTGTGCGATCGAGTTCCTGCCGCACACTCGGCCAATTCCGTTTGTCGGCCGCTTCGGTGATCGCCTTCGCGTGCGGGATGATCGAGCTGCCCACGCCGATGCCTTTTGCCAGCGCCAGCACCCGCTGGCCAATCTCCTTCACCGCTGGCGCGTCTTCCGCCTGCACCGCAATAAAGCCATCCGCGATCACGCTGCCGAGCAGCAACGCGATGCGCGGCCGCTCGGTGAAATTCGCGCTCTTCTCCGTGCGCACAAATTCCTTCCAATTCACCGGTCCGATTTTGTTGAGCGCGCCGAAGACTTCGTTCGGCAGCGGCACCACGACATCTTCCACGCGACGCGAGATCTCCTTAACGTTGATGCGTTGAGCGGGTGCCTGCGCGGCCTGCGCCGAGAACGACGCCAGCGCGAGGATGCACCCCGACCACTTTATAATGTTAGATACTGAAAACATCGGCAGCTTCGACTGTTGATTTCGCTAGGGTATTCAGGATTAATGCAAACGCTAACTTTGACTCAACTTTTCCGCTGTGACTCAACCTATTCGCATCAAACCCGACCGTTGGCGGCATTTCATATTGTGACATGAGAGCGGGAAGGCTAACAGAAATTCTCCAGCGCGCCGCCAGCAAACGCGTGCTCGTCATCGGCGACCTCATGCTGGACGAGTTCGTGTGGGGCAAAGTCGGCCGCATTTCGCCGGAGGCACCGGTGCCGGTGGTGGAAGTCTCGAGCGAGTCGTCCTATCCGGGCGGCGCGGCCAATGTCGCTCGCAATCTCCGGCAATTCACCGGGCACGTCGGCGTCGCCGGTATGATCGGGCGCGATCGCAGCGGCGATCAACTCCGCGAATTACTCGCCGCGGAGAAGATCGATACGTCAGCCAGCGCGATCTCCGACACGTTCTCGACCATTGTGAAAACGCGCATCATCGCGCGCCAGCAACAGGTCGTGCGCGTCGATCGCGAGAAAATCTGCGTGCCCGACAAAGCGCAGATCGCGTCGGTGGTGAGCGCGATCACGAAAATGCTGCCGCAAATCGACGCCGTCATTTTTGAGGATTACGGCAAAGGTTTTCTCGCGCAGGAACTCGTCTCGCAGATCGTGTCGGCTGCCGACGGGAAGGTAATCGCAGCCGATCCGAATCCGCGCCATCAGATTTCCTGGAGCGGTTTGTCGGTGGTAAAACCGAATCGCGGCGAAGCTTTCCACGCGGCCGGAATTCCCTGGAGCGAGCCGACCGATTCCGTCGCGAACGACAGCGCGCTGCACCAGGTCGGCGAAATTTTGATCGAGAAATGGCGGACGCAATTGCTGCTCATCACGCTCGGCGAGCAAGGCATGATTCTTTTTCAACGCGACGCACAACCGCATCACGTGCCGACGAAAGCGCGGCAGGTCTTCGATGTCTCTGGCGCCGGCGACACCGCGATCGCGCTGTTTACGCTCGCGCTCGCCGCGGATGCGACGCCGCCGGAAGCCGCCGACATCGCGAACCACGCCAGCGCCGTCGTGGTTGGCAAACTCGGCACCGCGACGGTGACACCGGAAGAATTGCGCGAGAGTTTCGAGAATGAGTAAATCTCTCCCCGGTAGCGCACGCTTCCAGCGTGCTGCATTCGGCATCCCTGGCGAATGCCGATCGAAGAGCCCGCTGCAGGATGCGTGCGCTACCGGGAATCGCTTTCCTTCACCATGCCCGCTGAAACGCTGACGCCCGCTGTTTTCTTCGATCGCGACGGCACGATCATGCACGACGCGAATTATCTCGGCGATCCCGGCGGCGTGGAAGTGTTCCCGTTCGTCGCCGGTGCGCTGAAACGACTAAAAGCGCACGGCTTCACGCTCATCATGATCACGAACCAGAGCGGCATCGGCCGCGGCTATTTCACCATTGCGCAATACAACGCCGTCCACGCCGAAGTGCTCCGGCAATTAGGCGACCCGATCATCGATGCGACCTATTTTTGTCCCGACCCGCCCGGAGTTCATTCCCTGTGCCGCAAACCCGCACCGGGGATGGTGCGGCAAGGCGGACGCGAGCACGATGTGGATTTGACGCGTTCGATTTTTATCGGCGACAAGGAGATCGACGTGCATTGCGGTCACAACGCCGGCATCAAATCCATTCGCGTGCGCACGGGGTTTGAAACGAATACCGACGATAGCTCGGCCGATTGGGTCGCGGAGAATTTCGCGGACGCGACCGAAATTATTCTGACGAAATTTTTATGAACTCTCCGTCATCCCGACCGAAGCGCAGCGAAGTGGAGGGAGCCCGCTGCGTTATCTTTAAGGGTTCGCATCTGGATCCCTCGATTTCGCTCGGGATGACGGCATGACGAAAGCGATCGCCATTATTCCAGCGCGCTGGGGTTCGACACGATTTCCCGGCAAGGCGCTGCATCGCGTCGGCGGCAAGCCGCTGCTGCGCCACGTATGGGAGCGCTGTCGCCGTGCCCGGATGTTAGACAGCACGATCATCGCGACGGACGACATGCGCATCGCGGAAGCGGCGTTCGAGTGGGGCGCCGAAGTCGCGCTGACTTCGCCGAGGCACAAGAGCGGCACCGATCGCATCGCCGAAGTCGCGAAGAAGGCGCGCGACGCCGGCATTATTCTCAACGTGCAAGGCGACGAGCCGCTGGTCGACCCGCGCTTGCTCGATCGCATGGTGAAAACGCTGCGGCAAAAACGCGCGATCGACATCGTCACCGCCGCGCATCCATTCGAAAATTTAGCCGACACGCTCTCGCTGCATCAGGTCAAAGTGGTCACCGATCTCGCTGGCCGCGCGCTTTATTTTTCGCGCTCGCTCATTCCACATCCGCGCACCGGCGCCGCGATCAAATTTCTCCGGCACCAGGGCATTTACGGATTCCGGCGCAAGGCGCTTTTGCAATTTGTGCGCTGGAAACCGACGCCGCTGGAGCAGGCCGAATCGCTCGAGCAATTGCGCGCGCTAGAGAATGGTGTAACTCTTCATGTGCTCGTCACGAAACATGGATCGCGCGGCATCGACACGCCGGAAGACGCCGCCGCGCTGGAGCAACTCTTCGCTCGCGCCGGTCGAAAGGCCGTCCAACGATGAAATACATTTTCGTCACTGGCGGCGTCGTTAGTTCGCTCGGCAAAGGTCTCGCCGCCGCCGCGCTCGGCACGCTGCTGGAATTGCGCGGGCTGCGCGTCATTTTCCAGAAATTCGATCCCTATCTCAATGTCGATCCGGGCACGATGAGTCCGTTTCAACATGGCGAAGTCTATGTCTTGAACGACGGCGCCGAGACCGATCTCGATCTCGGGCATTACGAGCGCTTCACCAACTGCGTGCTCTCGCGCCACAACAATCTCACCAGCGGGCAGGTTTACGAATCGGTGCTGAACAAGGAACGCCGCGGCGATTATCTCGGCAAAACGGTGCAGGTCATTCCGCACGTCACCGACGTGATCAAAGGCCGCATCCGCGAGCTTTCCGACGAATCGAAATACGACATCGTCATCACCGAAGTCGGCGGCACCACCGGCGACATCGAAGGCCTGCCGTTCCTCGAAGCGATCCGGCAATTCATTCTCGAAGTCGGCCAGGAAAACGTCGTCGTCATTCACGTGACGTTGATTCCCTACATCAAAGCCGCGCGCGAGTTGAAGACGAAGCCGACGCAGCAAAGCATCGCGAAATTGCGCGAGATCGGCATTCAACCGCAGGTGCTCCTGTGCCGCACCGAGCACGCGCTCGACGCGGAGATTCGGCACAAGCTTTCGATGTTTTGCAACGTCGCTCCGGAAGCGGTCATTGAAGCGCAGGACGTCGCGCATACGATTTACGAAGCGCCACTCATGTTTCACAGCGAGAAACTCGATGCGCTCGTCTGCAAGCTGCTGCATCTGCAGACGCCGGAGCCCGATCTCTCGAAGTGGAAAAAATTCGTCGATCGCGTCATCTCTCCGAAGAAGCGGGTCAAGATCGCGGTCGTCGGCAAATACATCGACCTGCAGGACGCCTATAAATCGATTTACGAATCGCTCACCCACGCGGCCGCGAGTCACGATTGCGGCATCGATTTGAAATTGATCGACGCCGAGACCTTGCATGACGGCGTCGATGGCGAGCTGAAAGATGTCGCGGGCGTTTTGATTCCCGGCGGCTTCGGCGAACGCGGCGTTGAAGGAAAAATCAAAGCCGCGAAGTTCGCGCGCGAGAACAAACTTCCCTATCTCGGCCTTTGCCTCGGCATGCAGGTCGCGACGATCGAGTTCGCCCGCAACGTCTGCGGCATCGAAAATGCCAACAGCACGGAGTTCGACAAGAACGCGGGCGATCCGGTGATCTCGCTGCTTGAAGAACAAAAGGGCGTGCGGCAAAAAGGCGCGAGCATGCGTCTCGGCACGTGGCCGACGAAGATCGAGCACGGCACGCTCGCGGAAAAAATCTACGGCAGCGACAACGCGCTCGAGCGGCATCGGCACCGCTACGAGTTCAACATGAAATATCGCGATCGCATGCGCGACAAAGGCTTCGAGATTTCCGGCACGTCGCCGGACGGCACGCTCGCGGAGCTAATCGAATTGCGCGATCACCCGTATTTCGTGGCCTGCCAATATCATCCCGAATTTCAGAGCAAACCGAACAAGCCGCACCCGCTCTTCAAGGGATTCATCCAGGCCGCACTGCAACATGAGGGCTAGTGGAGCCGCGCTCCCCCGCGCCGGAAATTCGTTCCGATGCGGAGCTGGAAATTCCTTCGGCCCGTGGGCGGGCCTGCTCGAAGACTAGCTTCCCGCCGCGCGCCGCAGCCGATCGTTGATCGCGGCGCCAATCCCCTCCTCCGGCACGAGCTCGGCGACGATAAGATCGAGCTGTTTGTGATCCAACTCGCGCAGCGTGCGAAATAAATTCGTCGCAGCTTCACCTAAATCCCCCGACGCGCTGAGTTCTGCTGTAGCCCCGGTCGCCGGCCGCGGCCCGGAAAATCGTAATGCCATGACTCCAACTCGCTTTCCCGCCGGCCACGAGAATTTATCCAGCCGCTCGATGGCGATCAATTGCGTGCGCGGCGCGTAATGCGACGCCAATTGTCCCGGCGCGGTGATCGTGTCGGCTGACGTTCGCTCGCGCACGTTGCCGAAACGCGAGAGCGCGTCGGCTGTGATCGGGCCGCGCCGCAAAATGTCGATCGTGTCGCCTGACGTTTGGATGATGGTCGATTCGATCCCGTGCGCGGTCGCGCCGCCGTCGACAATCAACGACACGCGTCCGTCGAGTTCCTCGCGCACAGCTTCGGCGTTCGTCGGGCTGATGCGCCCGAAACGATTCGCGCTCGGCGCCGCCAGCGGTCGATCAAGCACGCGGATGATCTCCGAGCAAATCGGATGCGCGCTCATTCGCACCGCGACCGTTTCCAATCCCGCCGTTACCAAATCGGGAACGATTTTCTGTCGCGGTAAAACGAAGGTCAGCGGTCCCGGCCAAAATTCATCCGCGAGGCAACGCATGAGCGCGTCGTCAGCCGACGCGATCTGCGACAGCCAACCCCGATTCGGCAGATGCACGATGAGCGGATTGAAACGCGGCCGTTCTTTCGCCGCGAAAATTTTCGCGACCGCGTCCGCGTTGAGCGCATCGGCGGCGAGCCCGTAGACCGTCTCCGTCGGCAGCGCGACGATCTCGCCCGCGCGCAGCAGCTCGACCGCGCGTGCGATCGCGCCTTCGCCCGCTACGATTTCGGTTTGCAAAGTTTTTTGCGAGCAGTGCGAACCACTTCTGCCGCTTCCTTCGCCGAATTCGCCGTCGCGGTAAGATGACCCATTTTGCGCCGCGGCCGCGCTTCGCTCTTGCCGTAGAGATGCAAACGCACATTCGGCACCGCCAGCGCCGCGCTCCAATCCGGCTCGCCATTTTGCCAAACGTCGCCGAGCAAATTCGCCATCGCCGTCGGCCGCAATAATTCCGTCGCGCCGAGCGGCAACCCGCACACAGCGCGCACGTGTTGCTCGAATTGGCTCGTGACGCAACCCTCGATCGACCAATGCCCGGAATTGTGCGGACGCGGCGCAAGTTCGTTTACCAGCACGCCGCCGTTTTTTTCGACGAACATTTCCACCGCGAGGAGACCGACCAGGTTCAATTTCTCCGCGATCGCGTTGGCTAATTTCACCGCTTCGTCCGCGATCGTTTTCGGAATGTCAGCCGGCACGATGCTGACATCGAGGATGTGATTGCGATGAATGTTCTCCGCCACCGGGAACGCCGCGATGTTCCCTTTCGGATCGCGCGCGACGATGACAGAAATCTCTTTTTCGAAATCGATCGCGCGTTCGAGCACGAGCTCGTCGCCGGCGCGCGCCGCCCACACTTCTTCCAGATCGCGCGATGAGATCGATTGCTGCCCTTTGCCGTCGTAACCCCACGACGCCGTTTTCAAAATCGCGGCGCGCCCGATCTGATCCACCGCTGCTTCCAAATCGCCGACGCTACGCACGGGCCGAAATTCCGGCAGCGGAATTCCGTTATCGGCGAGCCACGTTTTTTCGCGCAGACGATGCTGCGCGATCTCGACCGCGTTGCCGGACGGGCGCAGCTCGGCGTGATGCGCGCACCAGGCGATGGTGCCGGCCGGGATGTTTTCGAATTCGAACGTGATCAACTTCACGTTGCGCGCGAAACGCCGCACCGCGTCTTCGTCGTTGTAATCGGCGCGCGAGGTGAAATCAGCGAACTGCGACGCCGGACTGTTTTCATCCGGCGTGAAAACGTGCACGCGATAACCCATGCGCCGCGCCGCAATGGCAAACATGCGGCCAAGCTGGCCGCCGCCCATCACCCCGATGGTGTTGCCGGGCAAAAACGGACGCTTCATCGCAACCGTTGCGCGAGCACGGTCTTCGTCTGCTGCCGTCGAAACGCTTCCATTTTTTTCCGTACCCGATCGTCAGACAGCCCAATGATGCTGGCAGCGAGCAGGCCGGCATTTTTCGCGCCGGGCTCACCGATGGCGAGTGTGCCGACGGCGATGCCAGCGGGCATTTGCGCGATGGAAAGGAGCGAGTCGATGCCCTTGAGCGCGTTGCTCATGATCGGGACACCTAACACCGGCAGCCAGGTGTGCGCGGCGATCATGCCCGGCAAATGCGCCGCGCCGCCCGCCCCGGCGATGATGACTTTGATGCCGCGGCCAGCGGCTGCGCGCGCGAATTTCGCCATCAAATCCGGCGTGCGATGCGCGGAGACGACACGATGTTCGCAAGCGACGCCGAATTTTTCGAGCATGACGACAGCCTGCCGCATCGTCTCCCAATCGGACGTGCTGCCCATGATGACCGCCACTTGCGCGGCGGCTGACTTCTTCTTCGGCATGCCTTGATGATTTCCAGCGAGGCACGCGGCTTGTAAAGCGGTTTTGCTTTTTTGTAGTGACGCCGCTCTGCCGGCGTCAAATGCGTTGCCTGCAATCCACGCGTGACTACGGCGACAGAGCGCCGTCGCTACAGGCTGCGGGCGTTTCGCGAGCAGCAAGGTTGCGCTACTTTCTGCCATGGAACGAGGCCGCGCCATCGTGCTCATCGGTTTCATGGGCGCCGGCAAATCGACAATCGGAAAAATGCTGGCGGCGCGTTTGGGACTGCCGCTGCACGATACCGACGCGCTGGTGGAGATGGCGTGCGGAGAATCGATCGCGGAGATTTTTCAGCGCGACGGCGAAGGAATTTTCCGGAAACGCGAGACGGCCGCGTTGCGGGAAATTCCGTGCGAGGAATGCGTCATCGTCACGGGCGGCGGAATTGTTTTGCGCGAGGCAAACGTGGCGCGTTTGCAGGAGCTCGGCCGCATCGTTTGGCTCGATGTGGAAGAGAAACTTGTTTTAGAGCGCGTCGGCTATGATCGGAGCCGTCCGCTTTTGCGAGGTGACAATCCGCTGGAAAAAATCCGCGAATTGATGGAATCGCGCCGGCCGCGTTACGAAGCCGCGTCGGATTTTTGCGTCGCGACTTCGCGCGCAACACCAGCGGAAACAGTCGCGCAGATCTTGGAACTGCTGCATGAGCACTGAGATCCGCACGCAACTCATCGCGCTCGCCCACGAGCTCGGGTTCGACCTTTGCCGTTTCGCGCGAGCGGATGCGCCGGAGCACGCGCAAGAATTTCGCGAATGGCTCGACGCAGACGCGGCCGGCGAGATGGAATATCTCGCGCGGAATTCGGAGCGACGCTGCGATCCGCAGCAAGTGTTGCCGGGCGCGAAATCGGTGATCGCGCTGGCTATGAATTACTTCCAAGGCGAGCGGCCGACAACGCATGTGACCCCGAGCGAGGGATCCCGCCATGCCGCCTTTAAGGTTGCGCCACGGGATCCCTCCACTTCGCTTCGCTCCGGCCGGGATGACGGTCGAATCGCGCGCTACGCCTGGGGTGACGATTATCACGGTTTAATCGAGCGGAGACTGCGCAAGCTCGATGCGTTCCTGCAAACTCAGGGCGGCGCGCAGAAATGTTACGTCGATACCGGTCCGATGTTGGAACGCGATCACGCGGCCACCGCCGGCATCGGCTGGCACGGCAAGAGCACGATGCTGTTGAATCGCGAACTCGGGACCTGGTTTTTCCTCGCGGAAATTTTGACGACGCTGGAATTTGAGCCGGACGCGCCGCAAGCAAATCGCTGCGGCTCGTGCGTGCGCTGCATCGAGGCGTGCCCGACCGGCGCGATTACCGCGCCGCATCAGGTCGACGCGCGCCGCTGCATTTCGTATCTCACGATCGAACTCAAAGGCTCCATCCCGGTCGAGCTGCGTCCGTTGATGGGCGATCGCATTTACGGCTGCGACGATTGTCTCGATGCCTGCCCCTGGAATCGCTTCGCGAAAATTTCGCGCGAGACGGCGTTTCAATTGCGTCCCGAAATCGCGGCGATGCCATTGCGCGATTATCTCGCGCTTGACGATGCGCGTTTTCGCGAGCTTTTTCGCGGCTCACCGATCAAGCGCACAAAGCGACGCGGATTGCTGCGAAACGTCTGCGTGGCGTTAGGGAACATCGGGTCGGCTGATGATCTGCCGGCGTTGCAGCGAGCGGCCGAGGTAGAAGAAGAATTGATCGCCGAGCATGCGCGGTGGGCGATCGCGCAGATTCGCGCCCGCGAAAGTTGAATCCGAAGATCGCTGCATCTCAAGTGCAATCCCGCTTTGAACGACTTTTGCTTTTCAAGCCTCTAAGGCGTGCTAATCGTCTCGTCTCTGGACACCAGCGTGCATCAAACCGTTTCCAACCCGCCCGCCGCGGCCGTTCCCCGTAAGAAGAAATCGCGGAAGCGGAAGTTTATCATTTTCGGCATCATCGGGCTGCTGGTGGTCTGGATCGTGGGATCGATTATCGCGAGCAAACGCGAGAAGTCGATTCCGGTGACGACGGAGAAGGCGGTGAGGAAAACGATCATCCAGACCGTGTCGGCTACCGGCAAAGTGCAGCCGGAAACGGAGGTGAAAATTTCGCCGGAAGTGGCGGGTGAAATCATCGAGCTGCCAGTGGAAGACGGCAAGGCGGTGAAGAAAGGCGATTTGCTGGTGAAAATTAAGCCCGATACCTACAAGGCGGTGCTCGAGCAGCAGGAAGCGGCCATTAGTTCGGCGAAATCCGCCAACTTGCAGATGAAGGCGTCGATGACGAAGGCGGAGCTGGATTTGAAGCGCAGCGAGAATCTTTTCGGCAAGAAGATGATTTCCGAGTCGGATTACAACACGGCACAAGCTGCTTACGACGTCGCGAAAAATACTTTCGTCGCCTCGCAGCACGCGATCGAGCAGGCGGAAGCGACTTCGAGCCAGGCGCGTGACGCCTTGTCGAAAACGACGATCTATTCGCCCATAGACGGCACGATCACGGTATTGAACAGCAAACTCGGCGAGCGCGTGGTGGCGACGAACCAATTCGCCGGCACCGAAGTCATGCGCGTGGCCGATCTCGGGCACATGCAGGCGGTGGTCGATGTGAACGAGAACGACGTGGTCAACGTGAAAATCGGCGACAAGGCAAAGATCAAGGTCGACGCCTACGGCGACCGGCGTTTCCAGGGAACGGTCGCGCAAATTGCCAATACCGGGAAAACGACGGGCGCGGGCACACAGGAGGAAGTTACCAATTTTGAAGTGAAGATTAATCTCGATACCGAGAATCTCACGTTGCGCCCGGGCTTGAGCTGCACTGCCGATATCGAGACGAACATGGTGCAGAATGCGATTGCCGTGCCGATGCAGAGCGTGACCATTCGCACCGGAGACAGCGCGCTCAGCCCGGAGGAAATCGAGAAGCGCAAACAGAAGCAGACCGCGCGCGACAAAGGCGACAACGACGCCGAGGTGACAAACGAGCGCCAGGAGAAGCAAGAGCAACGCGACGAGCGCGAGAAATTGCAGAAAGGCGTCTTCGTGAAAGAGGGCAGCTACGCGCGCTGGCGCAAAGTGACGACGGGCATCGCGGATGACGCGTCGATGGAAATCAAAGATGGCGTGAAGCTGGGCGACGAAGTGATTTCCGGCAGCTACAGCGCGATCAGCCGCAAGTTGAAAGACGGCGCCAAGGTCGTGATCGACAAGGACGCGACCAAGTAGGCGTTATGCCGGGCCAGACGTTTGCGCGTGGTGATCGGGTCGGCTGATGACGACTGCACCTTATCGCGCGCCAGGCGCCGTCGTCATCGACATCGAGAACATCACGAAAAATTACGTGATGGGCGAAGAGACGGTGCACGCCTTGCGCGGCGTCTCCTTGCAGATTCGCCGCAACGAATATCTCGCCATCATGGGACCGAGCGGCAGCGGCAAATCGACGCTCATGAACATGCTCGGCTGCCTCGATACGCCGTCGTCGGGACGCTACGAGTTCAACGGCAAAAACGTCGCCGAGATGAACGACGACGAGCTGGCGGCCATCCGCAATCGCGAGATCGGATTCGTGTTCCAGACCTTTAATCTGCTGCCGCGCTCCAATAGTTTGCGCAACGTCGAGCTGCCGCTGATTTATGCGGGACTCGATCCGGAAACGCGGGAGGAACGCGCGGCACAAGCGCTGACCGACGTGGGCCTCGGCGATCGTTTGCATCACAAGCCGAATGAACTTTCCGGCGGCCAACGCCAGCGCGTCGCTATCGCGCGCGCCCTGGTTAATCGTCCGTCGATCATTCTCGCGGACGAGCCGACCGGCAATCTCGATTCGAAAACAGGCGAAGAGATCATGGCGCTGCTCGAAAATCTCTACGAGCGCGGCAACACCATCATCCTCGTCACGCACGAGCGCGACATCGCCGAGCACGCGCGGCGCACGGTACATCTGCGCGACGGCGTTATTGAAAGCGATTCGCTGAACGAAAAAGCGGAGTCGCCGTTGCTCGCACATTCATGACGACGAATCGGTTCGCAATGGTAGCGGCGCTTTGTGACCGCCGACGCGGCACTGACCATGGGGAGTCGGCGGTCATAGACCGCCGCTACAGTCGCATTGCGGCATGAAACGTTTCATTTACGAGCTGAGCGAGAGCTGGAAGATCGCGCTGTCTCAGATGCGATCGAACAAGACGCGCTCGATGTTAACCGCGCTCGGCGTCATCATCGGGATCGTAGCCGTCACGCTCATGGGCACGGCGATCGGCGGCATCCAGATCGGGTTCGACAAGAGTATGGCGGTGTTCGGCGACGACGTGCTTTACGTGGAGCAATGGCCTTGGCGGCAAGTGGATGATTGGTGGAATTATCGCAACCGTCCCAAGATCAAAACGGAATACGCGGAGCCGCTCAACCGCATGATCGCGGCGACGCCGAACTCGAATCTCGTGCTCGCAGTGCCGAGCTCGGCATTTTTCCGGCGCGTGAAATACAACGACAACGAAGTCGACAACATCCTGGTGCGCGGCACGGTGGCCGATTACCTCATCACCTCGACGTTCGATTTCCAGGAAGGCCGCTTTTTCAACGACATCGAATCGCGCACCGGCGCCAATGTCTGCGTCATCGGCTACGACGTAGCCGACGCGCTCTTCGCCGGACAAAGTCCGCTCGAAAAATCGATCCAGATCCAAGGACAATCGTTCAAGGTCATCGGCGTCATCTCGCGCCAAGGCACGTTCCTCGGACTCTTCAGTCTCGATTCCATCGTGGTGATGCCGCTGCCCGCGTTCCAAAAATATTTCAGCGCGAAAAGCGACTCCGATATTTTAGTAAAGGTGCGCGACAAAACGAAACTGGAAGAGGCGAAGAGCGAGCTGACTGGATTGATGCGGCGCGTGCGCGGATTGCCGCCGGAAAAGAGGGATGACTTCAGCATCAACGAGCAGCAGGCGCTGAAAAGCACGCTCGATCCGATCAAGAATTCCATCGCGATTGCCGGGCTGTTCATTACCGGCTTGTCGCTCTTTGTCGGCGCGATCGGCATTATGAATATCACATTCGTGAGCGTGAAAGAGCGCACGAAAGAGATCGGCACCCGCAAGGCGCTCGGCGCGCGGAGACGCACGATTCTCTTGCAATTCCTCATCGAATCGACGGCGCTTTGTCTGCTCGGCGGCGTGATCGGATTATGCATTGCCTACGTGATGTGCTTTGGCATTGGCGCGGCGTTTCCATCTTTCCCGATCCGATTTTCGCTCGGGCTCGTGCTCGTGAGCATGCTCGTCTCCGTGCTGACGGGATTGGTCTCCGGTTTCGCGCCCGCATGGACCGCGTCGCGCCTCGATCCTGTCACCGCGCTGCGCTACGAATAATGCGCTTCCGGGAAACACTCGCGATGGCGCTGCAGTCGCTCGGCGCGAACAAGCTGCGCTCGGCGCTGACAATGACAGGCATCACCATCGGCGTGTTCTCCGTCATTTCCGTGATGACGGCGATTGGCGCGCTGCAAACTTCGATCGAGAGCGGCATCAGCTTTCTCGGCTCGAACATTTTTCAATTCGCGAAATTTCCGCCGAATGGCAACGCGGGCGGCAATGTGGCGAAGAAATTCGAGAATCGCCGCAACGTCTCATATCGGCAGGCGCTGCGGTATTACGAGTTGATGGAGGGCATCGCGCGAGAGATTTGCCTCAAGACTTTCGATTTTAACGGACAGGCCGTTTACAACGGCGTGAAGACGCCGCCGAGCCTTACCGTCGTCGGCAGCAATCGCAGTTTCCTCACCGCCAATGCCTACACGCTGGAATACGGTCGCAACATTACCGACGAAGACGTGGAGCTTTCGCGCCGCGTGCTCGTCGTCGGTAAAGCGATCGAGAAGCGTCTCTTTCCGCACGAGTCGCCGCTCGGGAAAGACATTCGCTTGAGCGGGCACACTTTCACCATCATCGGAGTGATGGCCGAGAAAGGGACGTCGTTCGGACAAAGCCAGGACGACATTTGTGTGATGCCGATCACGCGTTTCTTCGAGAATTACGGTGAAGCAAAACGCACGGTGAACATCGCGACGCAATCATTCACGCAGGAAAATTATGTGCGCACGCTCGATCGCGGCGTCGGCGCCATGCGCATCGCGCGTGGTCTGGCGGCGAATGAGCCGAATGATTTCGAAATTTACTCCAACGATTCGTTAAAGAGCGCGTTCACCTCCATCGCTGGCGTCGTGCGCATCGGCGCGTTCGTCATCAGCTTCATCGCGCTCGTCGCCGCCGGCATCGGCATCATGAACATCATGCTGGTGAGCGTAACGGAGCGGACGAAAGAGATCGGCGTGCGCAAATCGATCGGCGCGCGCAGTCGCGATATCCTCCGCCAATTTCTAACGGAAGCCGTTTGCATCTCGGAAGCGGGCGGCATTCTCGGGATCGTGCTGGGTGTGATCGGTGGCGACCTGCTGGCCGTTTGGCTGAAGGTCGATGTGATCTTCCCTTTTGGCTGGGCCATCGCCGGCCTGGTGGTCTGCTCCGCCATCGGCATCGGCTTCGGCTTTTATCCCGCCTATCGTGCCGCCGCGCTCGATCCGATCGACGCTTTGCGCTACGAATAAGGGGCGTTTCCCGGCTGAGGCATACAACTTGCGCCTGAGAGAAGGTGCCATGTCCGGCGGTTAACGCTTCCATATTCTGTGCCTTCTCCTTCCATCACGACGACGGGTCGTAGTGTTCTTCTCGTTGAGGAATACGACGCTCTGGCGGTAGCGATTCGATCGGCGCTGCAAAAATTCGCGCCGCACCATCGCGCGCACGTCGTTTGCACTCTGGCGGACGCAAAACGCGTCGCGAGCACCGAGCAGCCGGAGCTGATCATTGTCGATTACGATCCGCCGCAGTCGGGCGCGATCGCGTTTTTCCAGGAAATGCGCGATACCCTGCCGCATAGCCGCGCGCTGGTCATTGCGGCGGGAATTTCGCGAGAAATTCTGGCGGAACGCGGCAGCGAGTGCGCGTTGCAATTTCTGGAGAAACCATTCGAGCTGGTGGAATTCGGCGCCGCCGTGCAAGCGCTGCTCGGGCCGTGGATGGAAACGGGCACCTCGCGCGGAACGCTCGAGCGCCTCGGCGTCGGCGACATCGCGATGCTGGCTGCTCTCCACGGCGGGACGCCGGTCGTGCAAATCCGTGATGGGAGCGACCGCGCCGGACATTTGCATTTCGCCAACGGCCAACTCCTGCACGCTGCGGCGGAAGACCGCGAGGGAGAACGCGCCTTCATTGAAATGCTGACGTGGAGCGATCTGCGCTTCAGCGAAGCACCGCGCTCGCTCGACACAAAACAAACAATTCAACGACCGTTTGCGAGCGTTTATGCGGAGTCCCTGCGCGAGGCGAAGCGCCTGCGCCCATTGCCGGCGAAAGCGAAGACCGCCGGCACCACCGTCGCTGCCTCACCGGCGATCGAAAAAACCGGACCGCAAATCGTCATCATCGACGACACGGAGATGCTTCTCATTTTCGTCGAAGATTCGCTCTCGCTGGCTGATCCAACTTTGCGCATCACCACCGCGTCCGGCGGCTTGCAAGGGATCAAAGAGGTCTCGCGCATCCGACCCGATCTCGTGCTTTTGGATTACAGCCTACCCGATCTGCGCGGCGACGAAGTCGCGCGTCGACTGCTCACGGACAAGGAAACCGCGCGCATACCGATTGTGATGATGTCCGGTCACGTCATCGAAATGAATGACGCCGCGTCGCGCTTCGCCAACATCGTCGCCACGATCAGCAAACCTTTTCTCTCCGACGATCTGATGAAACTGGTGAAGAAAATGCTGGCCAGCGGACCCGTGCCGGAACCCATCGCGGAGATTTTGCCTGAGATCGAGCCAGCTTCGCCAGCGCCCAGGATTGTGGATGAGCCAAAACCCGAGCCGCCACCGAAAAAATCGCGGCCGATCGCGCCGTCTGTGATCGAGATCATGCAACCGCAGCTCGGTCGCGACGAGCCGGCACCGCTCAAAGTTTTGCCGCCAATCGCGTCGGCTAAATTACCGACGCTCTCTCCCAGCGAAGTCCTGCTAGATCTGCCGCTTGAAGTCATCGCGATGCAATTCGACAGCGTGTTCCAAATCGGATCGATCCGCGCGCGCCCAGCTTCGCCCACCGTCGCGCTGGAAATTCCCGCGCTCGCCGCGCGCGCTTCCCTGCCATTGGAGACTGGATTCCAACTGGGCCCGATCGAATTGGACGCGAACGGGCGCATCGCCACCGTGCGCTTGATTCCGACGACAGAACCGTTCCGCGCTGTCGAATCGCGCAGCGCGTTCAACATCGGCGGCCTCACCGTGGTGCCGGCAAACGAGCGCGAGCGCTTGCAACTCATGTCCGTCGCCACCGGCGCGATGACGATGCAGCTCTACGCGCCCTTAGAACTCTCGTCGGTAGAATTGAACGCGAATTTCGAAGTGAATCAGCTCCTGCTGCGCTGCCGCAACAATGCGGTGCGCGTGACGCTGAACGCGTCGGCTGCCGATACGCGCAGTGGCGCCAGCTTCGAAACTGTGAGCGTGTCGCTTGACGACTCGCGGCGCATTCGCGAACTCACCCTCGCGCCCGCGGCCTAGCTCAATCCCAGCGCGGCGAACGTGGCGTCGACGTGGCGAAAATGCGGGTCGAGCGCGCAAAGCTCGTCGATTGTTTCCGGCGTCAATTTCGCGGTAATCTCTCTCTCAGCCTTCGCGTTCTCGGCGAAACTCTTGTCGCCACTCCACGTTTTCATCGCCGCGCGTTGCACCGCTTCGTAAGCCGTTTTGCGCTCGAGCCCGGCGTTCGTCAGCGCGAGCAACACGGACTGGCTGAAATAAAGTCCGCGCGTGAGCTGCAAATTGCGCTCCATGTTTTCCGGGTAAACATGCAGGCCGCCGACGAGATCGCGCAGCTTGACGAGCATGTAATCGAGCAGCGTGCATGAGTCCGGCAAAATGATGCGCTCCGCGCTGGAATGACTGATGTCGCGTTCGTGCCAGAGCGCGACATTCTCCAGCGCCGCCAAGGCGTTGCCGCGAATCACGCGGGACAAACCGCTCAGGCGCTCGCCCGTAATCGGGTTGCGTTTGTGCGGCATGGCCGAGCTGCCCTTTTGCCCTTCGCTGAAAAATTCTTCCGCTTCGAGCACTTCGGTGCGCTGCAAATGGCGAAACTCCGTCGCCCATCGATCGATAGACGACGCGATCAGCGCCAGCGTACTCATGAATTCCGCGTGGCGATCGCGCTGGATAATTTGCGTGGAGATGGTCGCCGCGCGCAGGCCCAGTTTCTCGCAAACTTCGCGCTCGATGCGCGGGTCGAGATGCGCGTGCGTGCCAACGGCGCCGCTCAGCTTGCCGACCGCAATGCGTTCGCGGGTTTGTTTCAATCGCTCTTCCGCGCGACCGAACTCGTCGAACATGAGCGCGAGCTTCAGCCCGAACGTGATCGGCTCCGCGTGAATGCCGTGGCTGCGGCCAATCATCGGCGTGCGCTTGTATTTCACCGCTTGCTGGCCCAGGACGCCGCGCAAATCCGCCAGGTCGCGCAAAAGAATGTCAGCCGACGCGCTCATCTGCACGGCCAGTGTCGTGTCGAGAATGTCGGACGAGGTCAGCCCCTGATGCATCCAGCGCGCGGCCGGACCGACAGAGGCGGCGACGTTTTCCAAGAACGCGATGACGTCGTGATTGGTGCGCTTCTCGATTTCGTTGATCTCCGGAATGGAGAAGCGCGCCTTCTGGCGAATTTCCGCGGCGTCCGCTGCGGGAATGAGGCCGAGTCGCGCCATCGCCTCGCAGGCCAGCGTTTCGATCTCGAGCCAGGTGGAAAACTTGCGCTCATCCGACCAGATCGCGCGCATTTCCGGCCGGGAGTATCGATCAATCACTGCCGGAACATAAAAGCGTCGCGAATTCGCGAAAAGCGATTTGTTTGGGCAAAAAAAAGCGCCCCGGACGCGTGAACGTCCGGAGCGCTGCAAATTTGATTTAACGCCTGGCGCCTTAGCAAACCTTCGCGCGCAGGAAACGACCCTTGTCGTGCAGGCGCACTCGGCCGCTGCCGAGGAGGTCTGCGACTGCGGCAACCGTTTCGCGGGTGCTCTTGGTGCACGAGCTGACGGCCAGCACGAGGTCGCCGAGGGAAAGGGTTGGGCGGTTGGACTTGAGGATTTGAGAGTTCTTTTTCATGTCTGCCTTCTGTAGACAGCAAAAGCGGTGCCACGTTCGAAAAGCAATTCGGTCTCGCGGCAGAAATCTGCGGGATCCGACCGCCGTGACGCTCAAATCGACCGAAAAACTGACAAGAGTGTCAGTTTGCTGACGTTTTTCGTCAGGCTTCCCGCTTGGCCGTAAGCCGCAGAACGACGAAGTAGAGTACGCAGAGGACCGCGACGCCGCCGACGATGAGGTGCGATTTGGCTTTCAACGCTGCCGCCATCGTCGCCGGATCCTGCAGCATCTCCGGCGTGATCGCGGTTTGCCCGAACCACGCCAGCACGCCGCACCAAGCCGCCGACCCGATGATGGTCATGATCGAGAACGTCGTGAAATTCATGCGCACAATGCCGGCCGGAATCGAAATGAGATGGCGAATGACGGGCAGCAGGCGCGCGAAAAAGATGCCGCCCGCTTCGTAGCGTTGCAGCCACGATTCCGCGCGCTCGAGTTTGTCTTCGCTGATGAAAAAGAAGCGGCGCCATTTTACAATCACGAGGCGACCGACCCAGCGCGAAATCCAATAACTGACGACCGCGCCGATCCACGAACCGAACGTGCCGGCCGCGATCACTCCCCAAACGTTCATTTGTCCCCGCGCGGCCAGAAACGCCGCCGGCGGAATCACGATCTCGCTCGGCACCGGAATGATCGAGCTTTCCATCGCCATGAGCAGGATGATGCCGGGGTAACCCCAATGCTGGACCCAGCCGAACCAGATTTGCAGAAGATGATGCACTTTAAGATTTCCGAATTGCGATTTTCGCTTTCAGATGGATCGCGTCACACGATGGCTTCGCCTTCTTTCAATCGGCAATCGGAAATCGGCAATCGGAAATTGCGATGATTTACCGGCGCGTTCTCCAATACTATCGCTCCTTCGCGGGGCGATCGCTGCTCGGCATTCTCTATTCGCTCATCGCCATCGGCCTGAATCTGCTCAAGCCCTGGCCGTTCAAAATCATCGTCGACGATTTCCTGCGCGATCCGAAGAAACATGCGTCGGCCGACGCGCTCAGGCTCATTCCCCTGCTCTGCCTCGCCATCGTCGCGATTCAAATCGTCTGGAGCCTCTTCAATTTCGCCAGCAATTACGTCTTCGTGAAGATCGGGCTGGAAGCGCTGCTGAATCTGCGCACGCAACTTTACGCGCACCTGCAACGGCTCTCGCTGAAATTTCACGACACGCGTCGCTCCGCCGATTCGAGCTTCCGCGTCGCCTACGATTCGCAAGCGATCCAGACGATCTACAACAAAGGTTTCACGAATATTTTTTCGTCCGGCATCACGCTGATCGGGACGTTTGTCATCATGGTGCGGCTCGATTGGCAACTGACGTTGCTTTCGCTGGCCATCGTGCCGCTCGTGGTCGGCGCGATTTATCTTTTCGCTAAACGCATTCGTCTGGAATCGACTTCGATTCAGGAACAGGAGAGCGCGCTGCTCACGCAAACACAGGAAGGCTTGAGCTCGGTGCGCATGGTGCACGCGTTCGGCCGTGAAGATTTCGAAGTCTCGCAATTTCAGCGGCAGGCGCTCGGCAGTATGCAGGCGAATCTCAAACTTACGCTCACCAATGTGCAGAGCGCGCTGGTTATCAGCACGCTTATGGTCGCGGGCACGGCGGCGATGTATTATCTTGGCACCCTGCATGTCCTCGCCGGCACGCTATCGCTCGGCGAACTCCTCGTCTTCAGCGCGTATCTGCTGATGCTTTATCAACCGCTCGAATCGCTCACTTACACGGCGTGGGCGATGGAAGGTGCGACCGCCGGCGCGAATCGTTGCTTCGAAATTCTCGATCGTCGCGATGATGTCGTCGACGCGCCGGATGCGATTGCGCTTGAGCAAACGCAAGGCGCGATCGGGCTGGAAAACGTCAGCTTCGGCTACGACAGCGAGCGCGAAATTCTCAGCGGCATCAACCTGCAAATCGCGCCCAACCAAATCGTCGCGCTGGTCGGCGGCACCGGCGCGGGCAAGAGCACGCTGCTGAGTTTGGTGCCGCGTTTCTACGATCCGACAGCGGGTCGGCTAACGCTGGATGGTCGCGATCTGCGCGAGATCACCAAGAAATCTTTGCGCGCGCAAATCGCGATCATGTTGCAGGACACGCTGCTTTTTTCCACCACCGTGCGCGAGAATATCGCTTACGGCCGACCCGATGCGACGGAGGATGAAATCCACCAAGCCGCACAGCGCGCGCAGGCGGACGCGTTTATTTCGCAACTGCCGAATGGCTACGACAGCCAGGTCGGCGAACGCGGGGGACATCTCAGCGTCGGCCAGCGGCAACGCCTCGGCATTGCGCGCGCCTTTTTGAAGAACGCGCCGATTCTGCTATTGGACGAGCCCACTTCCGCGCTCGATCCGACGACGGAAGCGGCCATCATGGACACGATCAAAGAACTTATGCGCGGCCGCACCACCCTCATCGTCACGCATCGCATTGCGACGATTCACCACGTCGATCAGATCGTCGTGCTCGCGCATGGTCGCGTGGTCGAGCAAGGGCGTGGACCGGAAATGGTCGCGCGCGGTGGCGCTTACGCCGACCTTTATCGCTCGGGAAATTTCTAGGATGAGCAACGTGAACGCAGAGCGACGCGTCGAAGGCGATTGGTGGGCGCACCCGATTCCGCCGAACGTGGAATTCGGCGAAGGCTTCTATTGCGAAACCGCGCAGATTTTTCGCTTTCTGAAAGCGAAGGCGCCCGCCGCGGTCCGCCTCGGGAATCACGTTTCGTGTTACGCGGGTTGTTCGTTCTCGATCGGCGTGAACGGGTCGGCTGTGATCGGCGATTTCACTTTGCTCAACGGTGCGCTCGTCATGGCCGAAGAACGCATCGAGATCGGTTCGCATTGTTTGATCTCGTGGAACGTCGGCGTCGCCGACTCCGATTTTCATCCGCTCGCGCCAGCTCAACGTCTCATCGACGCCGAAGCGCTCGCGCCGTTTTACCGCGATCGTCCGCCGCGTCCGAAACTGGAAACGCGCCCGGTGAAAATCGGCGACAACGTCTGGATCGGCATGCAGGCGATCATTCTCAAAGGCGTCACCATCGGTGACAACTCCGTGGTCGCGGCCGGCGCGGTAGTGACGAAAAGCGTGCCGGCTAATTGCGTGGTCGCCGGCAATCCCGCCATCATCGTGCGCGAAATAAAGTAGCGATGAAACGAAAGCGCATCGTCGTGATGGGATTCATGGGCTCGTGCCCGATCGCCGGCGTGATCTGGCAGCACGTGCACTACGTCGTCGGCCTGCAACGGCTCGGCCACGAGGTTTACTACATCGAAGATTCGGCGCGCATTCCTTACAACCCGGTCACGTTCGACACCAACAACGACTTCACCTACGCCGCGCGATTGCTGGGGAAATTAGCCGACGAGTTCGACTTCAAGAATCGCTGGGGATTTTGCGCGCGCTATTTGTCCGAACTTCCGACGGCCGGGCTTTCGCTCAAGCGCATCCGCCAGCTTTATACGTCAGCCGACGCGATCTTGAATGTGTGCGGCACGCAGGAGTTCAACGACGACCTGCTGGCGAGCGAACGCATTCTGTATGTGGAGAGCGATCCCGGCGTCGAACAAATCAAAGTCGACCAGCGCGTGCGCTCGACGGCGCAATATTTGAAACGGCATCACGCGCTCTTCACCTTCGGCGAAAACATCGGCACCGATTTGTTTCCAGTGCCGACGCACAAAATGCGCTGGCTGCCGACGCGGCAACCGGTCGTGACCGATCTTTGGCGCACGCGGCAAAGCGCGCCGCGCGCGGCGGTGCTTACCTCGATCGCAAATTGGTCGACGAGCGGGCTGAAAGATATTTCGTGGCGCGGCAAAAAATATCTCTGGAGCAAGTCGCGCGAATTCCTGCGTTTCATCGCCGCGCCGCATCTCGCGCACGAAACCTTCGAACTCACGACGGACATCAAAGACGAAAAAACGCGCACGCGCTTTTTGAAAAACGGCTGGCGCTTCCGGCTGCCGCACGATTTGAGCGCGGATTACTGGAGCTATCGCGATTACATCCGGCGCTCGAAAGGCGAATTTACCGTCGCGAAAGATCAATACGTGCGGCTGCACACGGGCTGGTTCAGCGATCGCAGCGCGTGTTATCTCGCGGCGGGCCGTCCGGTCATCACGCAGGATACAGGCTTCGAGCGAATCTACGGCGGCGACGGCGGGCTGTTTTCGTTCCAGCGCCTCAGCCAGATCTCGCCGGCTGTGCGCGAGATCAAACTCGACTACGCCAAACACGCGCGCGCGGCGCGGGCGATCGCGTGCGAAATTTTCGAAGCCGAGAAAGTGCTGCGCTCGCTCCTGGAACGCGCGGGAATTTAGCTTTCGAGCTTCCTCTGACATCGCGCTGCTTGTCGCACGCGATTTGCTTTTCAGGTGCTTCGTCTATCTTCTCAAACTTTCGTGATGAGGCGCATTGGCATTTTAATCGGCAGTTTCGTCTTCGTCACCGGCACTGTTTTCGCGCAGCCGAACACGCCGCCGCCGCCGCCGGGCGAAGGCATGCCCGCGCCCACCGCGGTGAAGGAGCCGCCCCCCGCCGCGCCGATCATCGTCGCAGGCCCGCGGCAGCCGAACGGCAAGATTCAAAAGAGCCTGGTGCGCATTACGTCGACTGAAGTGGAGCCGGATTATCGCGCGCCGTGGAATACCGGCGCGATCGGCCGCGGCGTCGGCGCCGGTTTTGTCATCGACGGCAAACGCATCCTGACCAATGCGCACGTCGTCAGCAACACGCGCTATCTCACGGTCGAGCGCGACGGCGATCCGAATAAATATCCGGCGCGCGTGCTTTTCGTCGCGCACGATTGCGATCTCGCGCTCATCACCGTCGACTCGCCCGATTTTTACAAGGAGATGGTGCCACTTCGTTTTGGCGACATTCCGGAATTGGAGTCGACCGTCTCCGCCTACGGTTATCCCATCGGCGGCGAACGCATGTCGGTGACGGCCGGCATCGTTTCGCGCATCGACTTTCAGCTCTACACGCATTCCTCGATCGACTCGCACCTCGCCATCCAGATCAGCGCGCAAATTAACCCGGGCAACAGCGGCGGCCCGGTGATGCAGAACACGAAAGTCGTCGGCGTCGCCTTCCAGGGTTACAGCGGCGATGTCGCGCAAGGCGTCGCTTACATGATCCCGACGCCTGTGATTCGCCGCTTCCTCAAGGACATCGAGGACGGCCATTACGACAAGTATGTCGATCTCGGGATCACTTACATGAAGCTGCAAAATCCCGCGATGCGGCGCTATCTCGGGCTGCCGAACGATGGCCGCGGCGTGATGGCGACGACGGTGATCGAGGCCGGTTCGTGCGGCAAAGTTTTGGAGTCGGGCGACGTTTTGCTGTCGATCGATGATCACCCGATTGCGAGCGACGGGCAGGTGAACCTCGACGGCGAACACGTGGACATGCCGGAAGTGGTGGAGCGGAAATTCAAAGGCGACAAGGTGAAGTTCGATATTTTGCGGCAGCACAAGCCGCTCGCCGTGACGGTGGAACTCAAGACGGTGTGGCCTTACCTGGTACAGGGTCACTATTACGACATGAAGCCGCGCTACATCGTCTTTGGCGGCCTGCTCTTCCAGCCGATGTCGCTGGATTTGATCGAGGCTTACCAGATCAGCGACCTGCGCATCCGCCACTTCTTCGACTATTACGTGCTCGAACAGATTTACCTCCAGCACCCGGACGTGATCGTGCTGACTAATATCCTACCCGATCCCACCAACACCTACCTGATGCCGTATCGCCTCAGCATTGTCGACGAAGTGAACGGCAAGAAAATCGGAACATTGAGCGATCTTGCGAAAGCGTTTGCCGAGCCCGGCGGCGATCAGATCGTGGTCAAAATGATTGGCGACGCGCCACCGCTGGTGCTGGACCGTAAGGAAGTCGAGAGCGCGAGCGATCGCATTCGCACCCGTTACAATGTGTTGCACGACGAAAATCTCGGCGACGAAAGCGCCCGCACTCCCGTTCCCGCCGCCACGCCATGATCGCGCGTCTCCTCCTCTTATTTGCGTTGAGCGTTTCCCCCGCGCTGGCGGCCAGGCAGCTCAAGGGCGCGAGTGCTCCCGCGGTGAAGCCGCAGCAGGTCTCACTCGTGCGTGTGAACGTGACGGGACAGGCCTACGATTATTTCCGACCGTGGCAAAAGCGCGCGCCGTTCTCCAAACGCGCCCTCGGCGCGGTCCTCTCCGATGAGCGCATTCTCGTCACTGCCGATTTGGTCACCAACCAGAATTACGTGGAACTGGAACGCGCGGACTCCGGCGAAAAGACAGCGGCGTCGGTGGAAGTCGTCGACTACGAATCGAATCTCGCGCTTTTGCGGCCACAGGATAAGAAATTCCTCGCCGGCCTGCCGCCGCTCCAGCTCGCGACCGATACCGTGGTGGGCGATCGGCTTTCGGCTTTGCAGTTGGAATCCACCGGCGCGCTGGTGGTGACGGAAGGTCTGCTCACCGGCGTGCAGGTTTCGCGCTATCCCGCCGACGTCGGCCAGTTCCTCACTTATCGCCTCAGCATTTCTCTGCAATATCGCGACAACAGCTACACGGTGCCGCTGGTGCGGGATAATCGCCTGGCCGGTCTGCTCCTGCGTTACGAGCCGCGCTCGCAGTTGATGGACGTGATCCCGATTCCAGTGATCGCGCATTTCCTCAAGGACGCGAGCAAGCCCGATTACGCCGGTTTTCCCTCCGTCGGCTTCGATTCGTTCCCATTGCGCGATCCGCATTTGCGCGCTTACGCCAAGCTGCTGCCGAATGCCGGCGGCGTTTACGTGACCGGAGTGGAGAGTGGATCGGCCGCACAAAAAGCGGGGCTGCGCGTCGGCGATGTGATTAGCGCGATCAACAATTTTGAGCTCGATCAAAACGGCAACTATCTCGATCCGCTCTACAAAAAATTGGATTACACCAATCTCCTGACTACGCGCTCGTACGTCGGCGACAAAGTGACATTCAAGATTTACCGCGACGGCAAACCGTTGCCCCTCGAGGTCACGCTCGACCATCGCTCGCCGGAAGATTTCGTGATCCCGCCCTATTCGCACGACGAGCCGCCGCACTATTACATTCTCGGCGGC
Organism: Verrucomicrobiota bacterium; assembly: GCA_030854105.1. Taxonomy (GTDB): domain Bacteria; phylum Verrucomicrobiota; class Verrucomicrobiia; order Chthoniobacterales; family UBA10450; genus AV69. Next base: position 47,092 of record JALYTV010000004.1, read on the forward strand.
CTCATTTTTCAGGAATTATCGCGGCAATATTTGCGCGAATGGGGTGGCAACTGGGTCAAGGACGCGCCGCAGCGTTTCGTTTATCTCGATCGTTTTCAGTTTGAACTTTTTCCGGAAGGAAAACGACGCGTGGTCGTGCTCAGCCAAGTTTTGCCCGTCAACGGCACGGTCGGTTACGATGACTTCGGTTACCTCGTCGTCGACAGCGTGAACGGACACGACATCAAATCTCTGGCCGATCTGGCCGCCGCCGTGAAAGAGCCGGTAAACGGTTTCCACGAAATCCGCACGCAGGAAGACCCGAAGATCATCGTGCTCGACGCGAAACAAGCGGAGACGGACGCGCCGATCCTGCGCGAAAATTTCGGCATCACCGAGCTGCAAAAGCTCAATTAGCCAGCGCGCTCACCCAGCTCGTCGAGGAATCGTTTCATCTCCCCGGCGTAGGAATGAAAGGGATCGCCCATCACCAGCATGTGCCGCTGATCGACGGCGATCAGGTCCCAGTTGATCACATACGGCACGTTTCCATCGCGAAAAAACGCGACGGCTGCTGAGCGTCCCAAGGCGCGCGAACTCGCCGGCGGCTTGTGCGTTGCGTGCTTCGAGGGCACCGCTTCGTTCCATTCCGTGATGCGTTTGCCGCCTTTCACCTGAAAGAACAAACCGCGCGTGGGATTGATGTCGTGATACTCGAGATCAAGGCTGAGCATCCAGGGATCGTCCCATTTTAATTTCTCCGCTTCCGCAAAAGTCGAGAGAAGCCAGCGCTTCGTGATCCAGTCGACGCCGCCGATGAGGGCCATCGGCTCATCGCGAATGTGATCGAGAGTGAATTGCCAGCTCTCCAGCAGCCAATCCGTTTCCGCATCTTCGCCGCGAAAATATTTTTGCGAGGCCTGAAGAAATTTCTCCTGCATCTCGAGCGCATCCATAGCCTTCCCGTTCTCCAGACGCACCCGCCACGGGCCGTCCGGGTGATGCGAAAGGTCGCGCATCGCGGCGACGGCGTCCTCCAGCACCAGGCCGCGCGGCGCGTTCCCCTGCTCCAGCAGCGACAACACGCAGGCCGTCGTCCCGACCTTCAGCGCCGTGGCGAAGGGACTCATGTTCGAATCGCCCAGGAGCAAATGCAGCCGGCGATATTTGCGGTAATCCGCCAGCGGTTCATCGCGCGCGTTGATGATGGCACGATTGAATTGCACCCACTGGTAAATGTCGTTCACGATGTAGTCGGCGCGCTGGCTGATCTGGAACGGCAATGGCGCCGCCTCGGGGAAAGTTTCATCATCAAAGGCCAGCGGATGCGCGCTGCCGATACGCCCGGCGCCGGTAAAAATCTGTCGCGTGGCGAGGAACGCGAGCAGCGTGCCGATGATCTCCGGCGTGAACTGCGTTTCGCGCCGCATCAGGTAATTCTCGTGGCAACCAAACGTCGCGCCGGTGTGATGATCGATGTTATTCTTGATGAACGAGACCTGCTCGAGCGCTTTCATTTCGCGCAGCGCCGACAGCACGAGCGCGTCGCCGGCGAGATCGTAAGTTACAATTTCACGCAGTCGGCACGATTCCGGCGACGCGTACTCGAGATGGCCCATATCGAGGTAGAGGCGTCCGCCGTTGAGTAGAAAACCGCCGTTGCCCGGCGGCTCTTCGTAATCGCGATAGTGCAGATCGATCGCGCCCGCGCCGGCTTTGCGGAAAAGATGATTTTTCACGCGCTGCGGCCACGCTTCGCCGTTGCCGGCGGGCCCTCGCGTGAGACATCCGTATTCCGTCTCCAGCCCTACGATGCGCTTCACGCCGAAACATCAGCCGCGCGTCAAGCTCGACAAGCGAGTCTTGCCGTGCGCGTTGAAAAATCGCAACATTGCGGCGCCATGAATATTCCCGGTGTTCGCAGTCCTTCCACCCGCGTCGGCGAGCTCGTTTACTTTGGCCGCATGCTCGACAAGGCCCGTGTGCATGCGCGGGGCGAATTGCCGCCGGATTATGCCGAGAATCTGGGCGTCGGATTCGATGGCTCGTGCATTGAATTTCTCGGCCTCGATTATGCCGCTCTTACCCGACGCGTTCTGGAAGGCGGCAGCGACGAGGAAGTTCTGCAATGGTGTTTCGCCCACGGACGACGACCGAGCGACGGCGAGATTTTCGTCTGGAACGAATTCATGCGGAAGCGCGGCTGGAACGATGACATCGCACCGCGACTCATCAGCCGCAAGAAAGAGGGCGGCATGGCGGGCCGCTCTGAGATTCAGACGATGTTCGACTTCATCGACGCCGATGAAGGCCGGCCGGTCCCGGCGCGGGCCTGAGCGCGTCGGCTAACGCTCGGGCGTCTGCGCGTGCGCCGGCGGCGGGGGCGGCAAGCGGCGCCATTCCACGATGGCCCACACCGCGATGACCACCAGCGCAGTGATCACCGTTGCGATGAGCTGCCGGCGGTTCACCTATTCGGCGAGCGTGTCGATGCGTTCGGCGAGGCCGAAATCGAGTTCGGTCAATCCGCCTTTACTGTGCGTGGAGAGAACGAGACGGACTTTGTTAAAGCGAATATCGATGTCGGGATGATGCTCTTCTTCCTCCGCCACTTCGGCCACGGAATTCACGAAATCGATGGCGTCGGTGAAATCATCGAATTCAAAAGTGCGCTCGATGTGTTTCTTTTCCAGCTCCCACTCGGGCACCTTCTTTAAGCGATTTTTCGCGTCGTCTGCTTTGATCAGGTCCGCCATAACGGCAAACGAGTAACACCCCGAATCTCTTTTGCAAACGAGGATTCAAATCGGGTCGGCTAACGATCGTGGGCCAGGATTCTGCGCAATGTCCGCGCCCCATCGAAGCACTCCTGCGCCGTCGCCCGCGCGCGCGCTGATTCGATCTTCCAATCGCTTTGCACGCGTCGCACTGCGTCGCTGGCCGATTCGAGATCCTGCACAAAGTGGAAGCCGTTCGACGGCGGCAAATATCTGGCGGCGCCGGTATCCTCCGTGATGACCGGGCGCCCGAGCGCGAGAAATGCCGCCGCGCGATCGCTCAGCCAACCCGTTCGCCATGCGACGTCGACACCTTTGATCGCGGTGAATTCGGCGTCCGCGGATGCGAGATAACGGCGATACCGTTTCGCCGACGACGTTACTCGATGCGGATCGACCACCTGCCAGCCGAGACCCGACAGGCGCGCGCGCTCGGGATCGTCCTCGCGCATGTTCATCGCCAGCTCGAAACGGGCGCCCGGCACGCGCTGCGGCAGCGCAAGATACTTCTCGAACGCGACCCGCTTCGAGAGATCGGGAAACTCGCCATTCACTTCCACGCTGCCATTCCAGTACCATTGACCGACGGTGGTGAACTTGCCGCCGCTCGCTCTCGGCTGCGCGCGCATCAATTCGGTGTCGACGAGCGGCAAAAAAGTTTTCCATGGCAAGCCCGTGTCCGGCAGCAGGCAATCACGCGCACCGAAGTTCAACCCAATCGTCCAGTAGGCGTGATGCGTCGATTGGCCGAGTTCCATCTTCGTCATCCAATAAAAAAATTCGCTCGGATCGATATCGCAAAAAATGCGGCGCTCGAATTCCAGCAGCAACGGCGGATGAATCGAGTAACTCAGGTTGAGCAGCACGTTTGGCCCGCCGAGACGCGCCCGCAGATCGCTAAGACCGAAAATTTCGCAGCGCGCGAGGTCATGCGCCTGGTCGCGCTTCGCCTGGTAAAGCAGGCAGTAGCGTTCCGCCAGACCGTGCGCGCGCAGTTGCCGCTGGAAGGCGCGAATCGCACCGCGATCGGCCCCGGGATTATCCGTCGCCGGAAAAACTTCCAACCAGATCGCGTCGGCTGCGATTCGGCGCAGCCCGAGCATCCGTTGCAGCGGCACCGAGAAATTCCCCCCGCCTTCGCGATACTTCGCGGCAAACCCGCAGCCGACAAAAACAGTCATCGCGCTCTGTTTAACAGCGAATCACAAGCATCGGCGACCGCCGTTTGACGCTGGCACCTTCCTCCGCACATTAGCTGCTCTTTCGCACCCGTAGCTCAACTGGATAGAGCATCTGACTACGGATCAGAAGGTTTGAAGTTCGAATCTTCACGGGTGCACGTTATTCGAAAAAGGGACGGATTTTTGCGAAACGCGCGTCGCCGATCCTCCGCACGCGGCGCAAATCATCCGCGCTCTTGAAGGGCGCGCGGCGACGATGCGCTGCGCCAGCACCGGACCGATGCCGGGCAATCCCTCCAATTGATCTTCCGTCGCCGTGTTCGGGTCGAGCTTCGCCGATTTCGACGATGCGGCGACCGGCAAACGGGTGCGCGCTGGCGTGGCTCTCGGCGGAAATGGCCACGCGCTGGAGGTCGGAGCTAGCGCCGCGGCCGCCGGCACGCGCTCCGGATGAAAAAACGCGTCGAAAGGATCGACCGCGCTGCGGCCCGCCGTCTTGGCCGAACGCACGGTCATGCGACCAGAATGCACGCCCCAGCCGCCGACGCGTTCGGCGCGCGCACCGCCTTCCAGTTGCCGAAGTTTTGCCATTCGGCATTCGCCGGCGGCAATCCGATCGGGTTTGCGCTCGCGCCATGTATTCTAGCCAGCCCGTTCTCGACCAATTGCTCGGCGAGGTCGCCGGTCGCTGTCTGCACGATGCCGTAAAAACGCTCCATCTTGCTGCGACCGAGCGCATTTTGAAAACAGGTTCGCACCGTAAAAGGATGGGCAAGTTTCTCGCGCGTGAAATCTTCGGCTACTTTGCCAACCGCAATTGTCTGCGCCGGCGTGAGCGCGAAATCTTTGGCCTGTTCCGCAACGCGATCCTTGAAACTCATGTCGGTCTCGGGCGCGTCGACGAAGTAAAGGCGGATCAAATAGTGTTTGCCGCCGGCACTGATATGGAAGCTGTCGCCGTCATTCGAGCGATTGGAAACGAGCACGCAATTTTCCAGCGTGGTCCATTGCCCATGCGCTCCGGGAGACGCGCCCGGTCGCGCTCCGTTATTGCGTCCGCGGCCATCTGTAGCCGGCACTAGCGCCAGCAATCCGATCATAGCGATCAGCGCGATGTCGGCGCAGCGTTTCAACTCAACACTTCGATCTGGCTCATCAGCTTGAACATCCGATAGCGATCGGCAATTTGATCCTCATCGAGCGTGCGCATGCGTTCGAGGCTGAACGCTTCCACGCAAAAACTTGCCAGCACGCTGCCGTGAATCATCGCTCTGCGCAGCACATCGAAACCAATTTCGCCGTCGGCGTTCGCCGCGAGATAACCCGCCAGTCCGCCCGCAAACGTGTCCCCTGCTCCCGTCGGATCGTGGATGTCTTCCAGCGGATACGCGCCGCAGCTGAAAAATTCGCCGTCGCCGAAAAGCAGCGCGCCGTGTTCGCCTTTCTTGATCGCGACGAAGCGAGGGCCTTGTTCGCGAATTTGCCGGCCCGCTTTGATCAGGCTCGTCTCTTTCGTGAGCTGACGCGCTTCGCTGTCGTTGAGAATCAACAAATCGACTCGCGGCACGAGCGCGTCGAGGTCAGCGCGCGTGGTTTCGATCCAAAGATCCATCGTATCGGCGACGACGAAGCGCGGCTTCCGCATCTGATCGAGCACGTGCGATTGCAACTTCGGCGCGATGTTCGCGAGCAAAACGAACGGCGTCTCGCTGTAGTCTCCCGGCAGCTTCGGCTCGAAATGCTCGAAGACGTTGAGCGCGACCGAACGCGTCTCGCGCGTGTTCAGGTCCCACATGTATTCGCCGCTCCAGCGAAATGTTTTCCCTTTCGCCCGCTGTACGCCGCGCGCATCGATGCGATGCGATTTCCAAAAATCGAATTCGCTAGCGGGAAAGTCATCTCCCACCACGCCGACGAGATTGACCGGCGCGAAGAAACTCGCGCCGAGCGCGGCATACGACGCCGAACCGCCGATGACATCGGCGTGTTCTTCGACCGGCGTTTTGATGGTGTCGAGCGCGATGGAGCCAACGACGAGAAGTGACATTTCTATTTCGGATTGAGGATTTTAGAATCTTGGATTCAGCAGCACATTGGTGGCGCGCGCATACTCTGCGACATCGGGAGCGGTCAGCAACCCTGAGACGATGACGACTCGATGCGCGCCAGCGGCGACGACAGCCGCGACGTTTTCCAGCTTGATGCCGCCGATGCAAAAGATCGGGATGGCTATTTTTTCGTGCACGGTGCGGATGTCAGCCAGCCCGATTGGCGCGTAATCGGGTTTGGTTGGCGTGGCGAAGAGCGGACCGAAGCCGATGTAATCCGCGCCTTCGGCTGCCGCGGCTTCCGCCTGCGCGAGGCTGTGCGTGGATTTGCCGACGAGAATTGGCCGCGTCACTTGCGCGCGCACTCGCGCAATTGACGCGTCATCCTGGCCAACGTGCACGCCTTGCACATCGACGCGATTCGCGATCTCGGCGTGATCGTTCACGATGAACGGGATGTCCGCGTTCGATGTTAGCGGCAAAAGAATCTCAGCCAGCGCGCTCAACTCATCGGCGCTGCGATTTTTCCCGCGCAACTGCACCGCGCCGACGCCGCCTTCGAGCAATTGCCGGAGCAGACGCGGCGCGTCCGCATCGCGCACGTAGCCGAGATCGAGAATGGCGTAGAGCGAAGCGTGCGCGAGCACTACTCGTGGAATCGGCCCGTCGGCGACACGAGCTCGAATTTCTCCGACGACATCAGGCGTTCCACGAAACCGGTGTCGTATTTCCCTTCGCGGAATTCTTTGCTGCGCAGAATCGAGCTCTGGAAACCGACCGTCGTCTTGATGCCGGTAATGTAATATTCCTCGAGCGCGCGCCGCATGCGATCGATGGCGGACTGGCGGGACGCGCCGACGCAGATGAGCTTCGCGATCATCGAGTCGTAATACGGCGGCACGGTGTAGCCGGTGTAAACGTGCGAGTCGATGCGCACGCCGCGACCGCCCGGCGCGTAGTAAAACGTGATGCGGCCGGGCGACGGCTGGAAATTGCGCGCCGGATCTTCGGCATTGATGCGGCATTGGATGGCGTGCGAGCGCGGCCACGCTTTCGCGATATGCGGCGAAAGTTTTTCGCCCGCGGCGATGCGAATCTGTTCCTTCACCAGATCGCAACCGTAGACCTCTTCGGTGATGGTGTGCTCGACCTGGATGCGCGTGTTCATCTCGATGAAGTAGAAGTTGTGCTTCTCGTCGACGAGGAACTCCATCGTGCCGGCGTTTTCATAGCCGACCGACTTCGCCAGCTTCACCGCGGCCGCACCCATTTTCTTGCGCAGCGATTCCGTCATCAACGGCGACGGGCATTCCTCGATCACTTTTTGATTGCGGCGCTGAATCGAGCAATCGCGTTCGCCGAGATGGACGATCTGCCCGTGGCTGTCGCCCATGATTTGAAATTCGATGTGGTGCGGATTGATGATGAGCTTCTCGATGTAGACGTCGCCGTTGCCGAACGCCTTCTCCGCTTCCAGGCGCGCGGCGTGAAAGGCCGGCACGAACGACGCTTCGTTATGCGCGGCGCGCATGCCACGACCGCCGCCGCCGGCGACGGCTTTGATCATCACCGGGTAACCGATTTTCTTTGCGACTTTCAACGCTTCGGCTTCGTCTTCCACGACGCCGTCGCTGCCGGGCGTGACGGGCACGCCGGCTTTGCGCGCAAATTCGCGCGCGGAATTCTTGTCGCCCATCGACCGCATCGCGCTGACCGACGGCCCGATGAAACGAATTTTGCAGCTCTCGCACACTTCGGCGAAGTGCGCGTTCTCCGCGAGAAAACCGTAGCCGGGATGAATCGCATCCACGTCGCCGACTTCCGCGGCGCTCATGATGCGATCGATTTTTAAATAACTTTCCGAGCTCGGCGGGGCGCCGATGCAAATCGCTTCGTCGGCGAGTTGCACATGCAGCGAATCGACGTCGGCTTCGGAGTAAACCGCGAGGGTGCGAATGCCGAGCTCTTTGCACGCACGGATGACGCGCAGGGCGATTTCGCCACGATTCGCGATGAGAACTTTCTCGAACATAAGATCAGAGCGCGTCGGCTAAGAGCGCGCTGTTTGACGTCCGTGCGTCAACGGACGCGATACAAGACCTGGCCGAATTGCACCGGTTTCCCATTTTCGGCCACGATTTCTGCGATCACGCCGCTCGTCTCCGCCTTGATCTCGTTCATCACTTTCATCGCCTCGATGATGCAGACCACGGTTTCCTCGCTCACTTCCTGGCCCACATCGACGAAGGACGGCGACTCCGGCGACTGCGCCCGGTAGAAGGTGCCGACCATAGGCGACACGATGTCGCGCAGATTCGATTTCTCGGCAGGAGCCGCCGCAGGTGCCGGCGCTAGCGTGGGCACGAGGGAGATCGGCTGGTCGCCGGCGCCCTTTTGCAATTTCAAACGGAACCCGTCCTTCTCCATCTCGAACACGGAGAGGTCGTTCATCCGCATGAGGTCGATGATGGCCTTGATGTCTTTGAGTTCCACGGCAACGAAGACTGAGCCGCTTAGGTAACGCGCGTTCGCTCGGGAGGTCAAGAAATCAAAAGCGCGCCAGCACCTGCTGCCGGTAATCGAAAATGCGCGTCAACTGCGGTCGTATCGCGAGCACGTTGATGATCCGGCCGAGCGGGCCGAGGGGCGGGACGTAGTGGACAAGATCGCGCATTTCGGTGCGCGCGGCGTCGAGCACGCGGAAGAAATGCTCGTGATGCCACAATGCATACGGGCCGACCCGTTGCTCGTCGCAAAAATATTCCGGTTCGCGCACGCGGGTGATTTCGGTGAGCCACGAGATCGGGATGCCTAACGGCGCCGAAACTTTGTAGGCGATCATCAGGCCGGGATAAACGGCACCCGGCAAATCGCTCTTCACGGTGAAGCGCAATTCCGGCGGCGTGATCCTGGCAAGATTGCGCGGATCGGAAAAGAAGCGCCAGCATTCGGCCTGCGGCATGTGCACGACCTGCGTGCGTTCGAGAGTGTAAATCGGCACGGCAACAGTTACGCGCGGGAGCGCCCGGGCGATACGGAGAATCGCGCGTCGGCGGCGAGTCGCTCAGGCCCGCGCGCATTTCGGCACCGTCTCCCATGTGCGCGTCGTCACTTCGCGGCCAAAGGTTTTCTCGATCAACGCCATGAACTCCACCGCGTTCGGCCCTGGCACATACATGCTGTAGGCTTCCCGCTCATTGGCGCAGAGGATGGCGACGTCGCTTCTTCTGCCCGGCCACGTCGCGGGCTGCTTCAATTTCCGCGCGAAGGTGACCAGGCGTTTCGCGTTGGCGGGCAAATCGAACGTCGCGAACGGGTCTGCCGCAATGATGCGCTCCAGCTCTTCTTGCGTGCGCACGATGGTGTAGAAAACGCGCTGTTGCGCCATCGCAGTCTCGATTTTGCGCTCCAGCGCCGCGCGCGATTGCTTCCTCGCGGTAAAGGCCACGTTGCCGCTCGAGCGCACCGTCTTCACTTCGGTAAATCCCGTCGCTTCCAGACAACGCTGCAAATCCGCCATCTGCAGATTCATCGGACTCACGCCCCGCAGGAAAGCGACGTAACGCATCCGCACTTGCTAGCGAATGAGCGCGCTGTTTGTCGAGCGCACGCAGATCGGGTCGGCTAAAATGCCAGCGTCATGCGATCCGAGTTCCGCATCATCGAGGAGACGGCCGATTACCTTGTCGTCGACAAGCCGCCGCTATTGCTGATGCATCCGACGAAGCCGGATGGGCCGCGCACGTTGTGGGGCGAATTGCGCGGGCTGCTCGCCTACGAAATCGCCAATGGCGGCCAGGTTTCGCTCGTCAACCGGCTCGATCGCGAAACCAGCGGCATCGTGTTGGTGGCGAAAACCGCGGCAACCGCGCGCGCAGCGGGTTTGCTCATGCAAAACCGTTGCATCACCAAAGAATACCTCGCCATCGTGTCGGGCTGGCCGGAGTGGGAAACGACCACCGTTTCCGCGCCGTTGCTGCGCCAGGGCGAGATCGCGTCGTCTAAAATTTACTTGAAGCAAACCATCGACGCGCGCGGCGTCGCAGCCGTCACCGACTTCGAAGTCGTGCGCCGCCATCGAACGCTTATGACGCTGGTGAAAGCGCGGCCACGCACCGGCCGCACGCATCAGATTCGCGTGCATCTCGCCTCGCTCGGGCATTCGATCATCGGCGACAAGATTTACGGTCCGGACGAGAATCTTTACCTGCGCTTCATCGAGACCGGCTGGACTGATGAACTCGCGCGCCTCTTGCGGCATCGTCGTCACGCCTTGCACGCCTCGCGGCTCGCGCTCGATGAAAACCGCGCGTGGGAAAGTCCGTTGCCTGACGACCTGCGTCAGCTTATCGAATAAGCCGTGCGCAAATTCCTTCTTTCTCTCGCTCTCGTATTAATCAATGCGACCTCTTTCGCCGGCAGCGAGCTAACGGGAGTAAGCGCGCCGTTTAACGAAGCGCCCAGCGTCGAGCTCTCGGTCGAGAGCGCGTATCTGCTCAGCGTTTTCAACAGTCCCTACGGCTACGAAGTGAACGCCAACTTCCTCACCGCCCGCGTGCGCTGGGGCAACAATCTCGCGTCCGACGGTTTCCTGCGCGGCTACAATCAAGTCTACTTCAGCGCCGAAGCGCAGCCGATCTTGCGCGGAGTGGAGAATCGCTACTTCGGCATCAACGTC
>JALYTV010000097.1 GCA_030854105.1 Verrucomicrobiota bacterium
AATGCGATCTAATCGCCACATCCCTCAATAACCGACCCAGGAAAAGACATGGCTACAAAACACCCAATCAATGCTTCCTTCCTCACTAGCAAATGTTGCACTCCAAAGTTGAGCCTAGGCCTTTTGGGACATTGTGCATCGAATATCACTTGGTTCGCAAATCGCGCGTGTCTCTATCACTCTTGCCTTGGTTGCATTGGTCGCAAAGCGTCTGGAGGTTGTCGATGCTGTTCGCCCCACCTCGCGAAACGGGAACGATGTGATCGACGTGCAGCGTGAGCTCATTCTGCGCGCGGCGACCACAGCAGACGCAGCGGTGGTCGTCGCGTTGGAAAACCTTGTAGCGGGTTGAACTGGTGATGCTTGCTCTCTTTCGGGTTGGGATGTCGTTAGCGGGTTGGCCAAACCGGGAGCAAAGTGCCAAAGCTGCCTTCTGCGCGGCCGACCGGCCGAACCGGGCTGGCTCCACGGTGCCGCCGTCTGCAATCGACCGGAGGAGCGGGATGTCCTCTTCCGTTCCGACGTCGCCGAGTGCTTTAATGGCTGTCTCTCGAAGGTTCTGATTGGTGAGTTCCGTCTGGAGGATTTCGATGATTAGCGGACGTAGCGCTGCGGAGCGCATGTCGCGGAGCCTGACCAATGCGCTGCGACGTTCCGAGCTGCTCGGATCATGCTTTGCTACGTGGACTAGCTGCTCTTCAGTATCGATCATATCGAGGAAAGCGTGTGCACCGGGCCTAACGAGAAATGGACGGAGTTAGTCCGCCTTTGTTGGCGGAGGGAGTCCGCCTAATGCGGTGGCGGGAGGCGACGGGGGTTGATGAATACGGGGGCATTACACTGCCATCTTTTTAAGAGCACCTAGGAGAGATTGGCAATGACAAAGCGTGCGCGAGCCAGGGCGTTCCTGCGGGGAGGTTTTTAGCTCTGGCGCCAAAACTCCAGTTTTGGCACCGCCGATTTCCGCGGAAACTCCGTTTCATTTTACCGGGTAACGGATCCTCACCTTGCGAGACTTGGAACCGCGAAACGGAGTTTCGAGAGATCGCGCAGGGCGCGCCCAAACGGAGTTTGGGCGCGAGGAGGGAAAACGCCCGCCGTTTCACCATGCGGGACGATGGCGCCCCGCCTCCAACGCTGGAAGATTTCACGGAATTGGACGGGTGCGATTTTCTCGCACAGTTGATTTAAATCGTTTCCGTCAGCGTTCGCATCGCCTAAGAAGAGCTTTTCGCCGATCCGACAACTGACCGACGGAACAACGCCGCTGCTTCGTGAAAAATATTCCGCCACAAGACATCGCCGAAGCAGAGCCAGCGGTGCCCGCGCCCGCCGGCGGGCTGAGCGGTTTCATCGCGAAGTTCACCGTGCTCAAAAGCGCGCGGCGCGACCTGTGGCTGACGTTCCTGATCAAGTTCCTGATCTACACGGCCTACTCGATCACCAACAAAACGATGGTGCTGTGGCTGTCGAAGGATCTCGGCTTCGACGATCAGGCGGCGAGCGGAATCGTGGGCTGGGGCTGGGCGCCGGCGATGACGGTGTTTACGTTGCTGGCGGGATCGTTAACCGACGCGATCGGGTTGCGGCGGACGTTTTTCCTCGGCGCCGGCATTTGCGCCGTCGCGCGCGTGGTGATGATCGGGACGACGAATCCGATCCTGGCGCTGGGCTTGGGCGTCGCCCCGCTCGCGATCGGCGAAGCGCTGGGCACGCCGGTGCTGCTGGCGGCGACACGCCGTTATTCCACCACCGAGCAACGGTCGATTTCGTTCTCGATCATCTACATGATCATGAACGTCGGCTACGTGGCGGCGGGTTGGATTTTCGATTACTTCCGCCGGTCCAATTTCCATTTCGATTTCTTCGGCTTCGCGCCGACGACGCACGAGCAATTGTTTTGCGCCAGTCTCGCCTTCGAGATTCTGATTTTCCCGGCGATCTATTTCCTGCGCCGCGACAAGTCGGAGCGCGACCGGCACACCGTGTCGGCGACAGGAAATTTCCTGCAGCGCACGCTGGCGGCGGTAAAGGAGAGCGCGCTGGATACCATCCGGCTCTTCCGCACGTTGCTCGGGCAATCGACCTTCTTCCGGTTGCTCGTGTTCTTCCTCTTCATCGGCTTTCTCAAGGCGATCTTTCTGCAGATGGATTACGTCTTTCCGAAATTCGGCGATCGCGAACTCGGCCTCAACGCGCCCGTGGGCAAGCTCGCCAGCATCAACGCCATTTTGATTATTATCCTCGCGCCCACCATCGGCGCGCTGACGCAACGCGCGGTCGCTTATCGCATGGTGATCATAGGCGGCGCGATCTGCGCGGCCGGTGTGTTCATCATGGCGCTGCCGACGGCGTGGTTCGAGCCGGCGACGCATACGGCGATCGGGCAATGGCTCGGCCACAGCTACCTGGGATTAACCGGGCCGATTAATCCGTATTACATCATGGCCGCGCTTTATCTCACCGTCTTCTCCGTGGGCGAGGCGTTTTATTCGCCGCGCGTCTACGAATACGCGGCGGCGATTGCGCCGCCAGGCCAGGAGGCGTCCTACAGCGCCCTGGCGTATTTGCCCTTTCTCGTCGGCAAGCTGCTCATCGGCGGCGCCGGCTTCGTGCTCGCCGCTTTTTGTCCGGCGACCGGGCCGCGGCGTTCCAACCTGATGTGGCTGACGTTTGCCATCGCGGCCTCAATCGCGCCGATCGGGCTAATTGTTTTCCGCCGCTACATTCGCGTGCGCGAAGAAGGCCGGGAATAAGGACGCGGCGCGCGCGTCTCATGGGTAACAAGCATCCGCGAGGCATCTGCGGACGTAATCCGTTACGAATTATTTATTACCATGATCGAGCTGCCTAAAAGACCGGAGCCGCGTTCGCGCATCATGCTGGTGGTGTGCGTGGTGGCCGTGGTCGCGCTCGGAGGCGTCTACCTGTTTGCCGATCGCGCCGGCGCGCAAAAACAAGAGGAGAAAACTGTGGAACAAACATCTGCCGCCAGTGCGACGGCCGCCAATAACCCGAACGCCACGAAACCGAGCGACGAAGAATTGCGCAAGAAACTGACGCCGCTGCAATACAAAGTGACGCAGAAGGGCGGCACCGAGCAGGCGTTCCACAACGAATATTGGAACAATCACCAGGCCGGTCTTTACGTCGACGTGGTCACCGGCGAGCCGCTGTTTACTTCGATGGATAAATTCGAGAGCGGCACCGGCTGGCCGAGCTTCACCAAGCCGATCGCGCAAGAGGCGGTGAAGGAAAAAACCGATACCTCGTTTTTCATGAAGCGCACCGAAGTGTTGAGCGCGAAAGGCGCTTCGCATCTGGGCCACCTTTTCGATGACGGCCCGGCGCCGACGGGCATGCGCTATTGCCTGAACTCCGCCGCGCTGCGCTTCGTCCCGGTCGATAAGTTGAAGGAGGAAGGCTACGGCCAATACCTCCCGCTTTTCGAGAAGAAGCAATAACTGGCGAGATCGCGTCGGCTGACGATGGTGTCGCGTGCCCAAACCCGCGCGCTCGGATGACGTTACCGGCTTGATCGCCGGGCTCGCTGCGTTCGCGACGTGGGGCATCGTGCCCATTTACTGGAAGCTCCTTGCCCGCGTTACGGCGTCGGAAATCCTCGCGCATCGCTTCGTCTGGACGATCGTTTTTCTGAGCGCGCTGCTAGCCTGGCAAGGTCGCTGGCCGGAAGTGCTGGCGAACGCGCGCTCGCGTCGCGCCGCCCTTTATTGTCTCGGCAGCGGCATCATGATCAGCGGCAACTGGCTGCTCTTTATCTGGGCGGTAAACGTGAATCGCGTGCTCGAAACCAGCCTCGGCTATTTCATGACGCCGATCGTCAACGTCCTGCTCGGCTCGCTCGTTTTGCGCGAGCGCCTCTCGTGGCCGCAAATCATCTCCATCCTGATCGCGTCGGCTGGCGTGCTCATTCTCAGCTTCGCCTATGGGAAATTTCCTTGGATCGCGGTGACGCTGTGCAGCACCTTCGGCGTCTACGGATTGCTGCGAAAAAAATCCGGCACCGCTGCGATTCCCGGTTTGTTTTTGGAAACCACCTTCCTGCTGCCGGTCGCGATCGCGTATCTCATCTGGCTCGCGCTGCACGGCGCGCTCGTCTTCGGCCTCGCGCATCCGCGGCTCTCGCTCATTCTCATGACGACTGGTGTGGTGACGGCGTTGCCACTGGTCTGGTTCGGCACGGCCGCGCGTCATCTTCGTCTCGTCACCGTCGGTTTCCTCCAGTATCTCTCGCCGACGATCACCTTTATGCTCGGCATTTTTGTTTTCCACGAAGCCTTCACCCGCCGGGACTTTTTCACGTTCATGCTCATCTGGGTCGCGCTGGCTATCGTTTCGGTCGAAGCCGTCGGGAATTTGCGCAATCGGATGTTAGCCGACCCGATCACGCCGGAGCCGGCGATTTAACCATGCAGCCCGACGACATCGAATACGCGCTGGAGAATACGCAGGTGATTCTCGCGCCCGAACGCCAGATCGCGACGTTTGGCACCACGACATTCGAGTTTCATCTCATCTCGGAATTGATGGACAGCGTCCATCAAGTGCGGGTGCGCACTGGCCGCATCGAGGCCGAGCGCCCGCAGATTTTGCATCCGGAATATTTCGCGCGGCTGTTGCTCGAAGGCTTCGGCGAGAAAGCGCAGCAATACGCCGAGCGTTTGCGCGAGCGTGGCAGCCAGATGGCGGTGCTGCGTTACGGTTTCCAGTTTCGCAAATCGAACGTCGCCGAGAAAACCGTGCATGCGTCGCTGGAGACAGTGATCGAGCGCACGCGGCAGCTCGTCGAGAGCGCGGCCGATCCGCGCGGCGCCATCATTCAGGGCGTCGACGATGGCTGGGAAGTTTCGCTGCTCAAGTTCACCGTCGAAATGATCGAGCGCTCAGCCGGAAATAATTTCGGCGACCTGCGCCGGCGCGGTTTGTTTGGGTAGCGTGGGTGTCTCGCGGGCGCGCGCTGGTGTTCTCGGCAGCGCGAGGTCTTCGTTACACGACAAACTGCGCGGAAGATGGTTTCGGCGATACGCCGAAACCAGCACGCGAGACGCGTGCGCTAGCCCGGAGTCACGCGCGACGATTGCTCGCGATAGCGGCGCATCAGCTTGAAGAAGCGGATGGTGTCGCGCACCGGATGAATGCTGCTCACTTCATCCGAGTACACCGTCGTGATCGGGATGGCTGCGATCCGATGGCCGTTGCGGCTGGCGACGATGAGCATTTCGGTTTCGTAATCGAAACGATCCGCGCCGCCGAGAATTTCGGGAACAACATCGCGGTGCACCATGCGAAAACCGCATTGTGAATCGGGAATTTCCTGGCCGGCCGCGCGGCTGATGGTGTTGCTCATGTAACGATTCACCGCTCGCCGCACCCACGGCATCTTGCGCGTATTCTGCATGCGGGTGCCGACGAAAATCTTCGCGCCGTTATCCGCGGCATCGATGAAACGCACGATCTCTTCCGGCAAATGCTGACCATCGGCGTCCAGCAGCACGATGTATTCGACGCCGCGCTCCAGCCAATAACGCAATCCCGTTTTGATCGCTTCGCCTTTCCCGCGATTCTGCGGATGCACGATGACTTCCGCGCCGGCACTGCGCGCCTGCTCGGCGGTGGCGTCCGTCGAGCCATCGTCGACGACGAGCACGCGCTCGAATTGCGCGAGCGTGCGGCGCGCGACATCGGCGACACGTTTCTCCTCCTGGTATGCCGGAATGACTGCGGCGAACCGCGCGCGCGCAGGCGTCACGATCTTACGACCGGATGAAAGTCGGCCGCGTGATACGAGCTGCGCACCAGCGGACCGGAGGCGACGTGGAGAAATCCTTTCGCGCGCGCGATGTCGCCATAATTCTCGAATCGCTCCGGCGTGACGTATTCCACGACGGGCAAGTGATCCGGCGTCGGGCGAAGATATTGACCGAGCGTGAGCACTTCGCAGCCCGCCTCGCGCAAATCGTCCATCGTTTGGAAAAGCTCCGGCTCCTTTTCGCCGAGACCAAGCATCACACCGCTCTTCGTCACTACTTTCGGCGAGAGTTCCTTCGCGCGTTTCAAGGTCTGCAACGAAGTGTGGTATTTTGCGCGCGAGCGCACGACAGGCGTCAACCGTTCCACCGTCTCCATGTTGTGATTGAAAATCTCCGGTGCGGCAGCCAGCACGATCTTGATGCACCAATCCTGCGCGTGAAAATCGGGCACGAGCACTTCGATGACGATCGAAGGATCCATCTCGCGCACAGCGGCAATCGTGCGCGCAAAATGATTCGCGCCGCCGTCTTTCAAGTCGTCGCGCGCGACGGCGGTAATGACGACATGCTTGAGGCCGAGACGCTTCACTGCTTCGGCCACGCGCTGCGGCTCGTCTTCTTCGAGCGGGAATGGTTTCGCGGTCGAGACCGCGCAGAATCCGCACGCGCGCGTGCAACGTTCGCCCGCGATCATCATCGTGGCCGTGCCCTGGCTCCAGCATTCCCAGCGATTCGGGCACTGCGCGCTTTCGCAAACCGTATGCAGACGCAGATCGGAAATGAGCGCCTTGGTGGAAAAGAAAACGGGGTTCGACGGCAGCCGCACTTTGATCCACGGCGGCTTCTGTGCCTGGTGCAGCGCGGGATCGATCTTGGCGCAGGACATTTGGCTGAAGATTAACGGCGAGGGATTGAAAAGCAAAAATCCGGCCGTCAGACGACCCGATCAGCAGACGACGCGCTCACGCCGCCCAGGTTGGTGCGACCGGTTAACGCTTGGTAAAGCGTGAGCTCGTCGGCTGATTCCAGGCCGCCGCCGGCGGGCAATCCGTGGGCGAGGCGGGTGAGCTTCGCCGATTTTCCGCGCAGGAGATCGACGAGGTAGTTTGTCGTCGCCTCGCCTTCGACGTCGGCGGCGAGCGCGAAGATGATCTCGGAAAATTGCTCGCGCTCGATGCGCTCCAGCAATTCGCGAATGCGCAAATCTTCCGGCGCGACGTGATCGAGCGGCGAGATGCGGCCGCCTAAGGCGTGATAGCGTCCGCGAAACGCGCCCGTTTTTTCCAGCGGCAAAATGTCGGTAGCTTGTTCGACGATGCAGAGCAGTTGCGATGCACGCGAGTCGTCCGCGCAAATTTCGCAGAGCTCGCCCGTTGCGAAAAATCCGCACAACGGGCAAGGCCGCACCGACGCGCGCGTGCCGGTGATCGCGCTGGCTATTTGTTCCGGCTGATCCTGCCGCGCCTGAATCATCCAGAGCGCGATGCGCTCGGCGGAGCGCGGCCCTACTCCCGGCATGAGGCGCAGTTGCACGATGAGTTCGCGCAACGCCGGCGGGTACTCGATCTTTTTCAAAGCGCCGTCACTCGCCCGGCATTTCCATCAACTGCAAAGCGAGCGGCTCGAGCCGGCGCAGGTAGAGAGCGAGCGGCGCGTCTTCCTGCTCGTCCGGAATCCGCGCGCGCGTGAATTCGACATACGCTTCTTCCCACCGCTTCTCGCGATAGAGGACGACACCGTTCCAGAACGAATCGCGCCGCGCCAACAACTCCGGCGAAGCATCCGCGACGAGACCGAGCGGCTCGAAAATCTCGTGGCGCTCCTGCGCATTCACGCCGCTGAGAAAATCGATGGGGCGCGCGACGATCTCGCTGCTGGCGAGCTCGAAACTGCGCGGTCCGATCAAGACGCGTGAGCCGTAGAAGCGATTGGCCACGCAGAAACGGCGCGCCAGTTCGACCGATTCGCTCATCAGGAAAATCTCGCGGCGCTCCAGTCGCGGCGCGGTGAGGATAACGCCCGAGCTGACGCCGACGTTCACGCCGAGTGGGCCGGGAACGTCGCCGTTATTCGATCCCGCCGACAAGGTGCGCGACAGTTGAAACGCCACCCGCACCGCGCGCGCGGCATGATCGGCGTTGGTCTCGGGAAATCCGAAGACCGCCACGATCC
>JALYTV010000032.1 GCA_030854105.1 Verrucomicrobiota bacterium
CGCCAGAATCAGTCGCCGAAGCGATTAAGCAACCCGGCCTCAGCGTCGTGCATCTTTGGGCGCCCTGGTGTTCGAATTGCCAGGCCGAATTAAAAAGCGGCGGCTGGTTGAAGATGATCAAGGATAATCCTGAGACGCGCTTCATTTTCGTTTCGACCTGGAATGGCGGCGAAGATGGTCGCGCCATGTTGAAGAAATTCGACATTGGCGATCAACCGAATGTCACCATCACGGCCGATCCCGGCCCGCGCTCCGGTCCGGATAAATTGAAAAGCTTGCTCGGCCTTCCCGTCAGCTGGATTCCCACCACCTGGATCTTTAAAGGCGGCAGCCTGCGTTACGCGCTTAACTACGGCGAAGTGCGCTTCCCGATCCTGCAACAATTTCTCGCGGACAGCACCGGCGATTGGTCGCACAAAGGCGAATGACTTTAGCTCCGACTGAAATCCTCGCGGCCGAAGCCGCGCGCGGAAAACCGCCAGCCATCCTTTCGCTCATCGGCGATACGCCATTGCTCGAAATCACGCGCCTCGATACCGGCCCGTGTCAGTTGTTCGTGAAGTTGGAAAATCAAAACCCGACCGGCTCCATCAAAGATCGCGTCGCCCTCGCGATGGTGGAAGCGGCTGAGCGCGACGGACACCTGCAGCCAGGCGGCACGATCATCGAAGCGACGGCGGGCAACACCGGCCTCGGCCTTGCACTCATCGCCGGCGCGAAAGGTTACCGCATCGTCCTCGTCATTCCCGACAAAATGTCCGAGGAAAAAATCGCGCACGTGCGCGCGCTCGGCGCGGAAGTGCGGCTCACGCGCTCCGACGTTACGCGCGGTCATCCCGATTATTACCAGGACGTCGCGGCGCGCTTGGCCGACGAGATTCCCGGCTCGTATTTCGTCAATCAATTTGCCAATCCGGCCAACCCGCTGGCGCACGAACGCTCGACGGGTCCGGAAATCTGGGAGCAAATGCGCCACGATGTCGACGCCTGCGTCGTCGGCGTCGGCTCAGGAGGCACGCTCACCGGGCTCGGGCGCTTTTTCTCGCGCGTGCGCCCGCGTCGCGGCGTGGAAATGGTGTTGGCCGATCCGACCGGCTCGATTTTGTACGAATACGTCAAGACCGGCCAAATGACCGCGGCCGGCAGTTGGGCGGTCGAAGGCATTGGCGAAGATTTCATTCCCGATATCGCCGACATGTCGCTGGTAGGCGACGCGTTCGAGATCGACGATAGCGAGAGCTTTGCGACCGTACGCGAACTTTTGCGCAAAGAAGGAATTCTCGGCGGCTCATCCACGGGCACGCTCCTGGCCGCCGCGCTGCGTTATTGCCGCCAGCAAACGGCACCGAAACGCGTGGTCACTTTCGTGTGCGACAGCGGTAACAAATATCTCTCGAAGATGTTCAATGACGTCTGGATGGCGGAGCAGGGTTTCACCAGCCGGCCGATTTGTGGCGACTTGAGCGATCTCATTTTGCATCGGCACGAAGAAGGCTCTGTGGTGACGGCAGGTCCAGACGACACGCTGCTGACGGCGTTCAAACGCATGCGGCAGGCGGATGTTTCGCAGTTGCCGGTGATGGATGCGAACGGGCGCGTCGTCGGCATCATCGACGAGTCCGATATTTTGCTCGCCGTCCATCGCGACGCTTCGCAATTCAGCAGCGCGGTGAGCAAGGCGATGACGGATCAACTGGAAACGCTGCCGCCCGACACGAACCTTAACACTCTCCTCGGCGTCTTCGATCGCGGCCGCGTCGCCATCGTGATGGCAGGCGACAAGTTCATCGGTCTCATCACGCGCACCGATTGGCTCTCGTATTTGCGCCGGAAAATCCCGAAGGATTCCGCGTTGAGCGCAGGCGAGAATCGCTAGCCGCTGCGGTAGATCTTTGCCGGCGAACGACTTCGTTCTTTCCACCCCACGCCGGCGCTGGTAAGCCCGGGCCGTGAAGCGGATTCTCTGGCTCGATGTCGCGAAGGGCCTGGCCATGCTCGCGGTGGTTTACTTCCATTTTTTCCGCACCTACTTCGAGCACGGTGTGCTTCCGCCTGCGGATTGGAGTAACACCGCTGCCGGCACGCTCACGTTTCTGCGCGAAGCGTGGCTCTTTCTCTCTGGACTCGGCTTTCACGCGGTGGGCGCGTTCCTTATTTTGAGTGGTTGGGCGTTAACGCAATCGACGGCGCGCCGCGCGGAGGCTGGTCCGGTGCAGTGGGGCGCATGGTATCGCTCGCGGCTGCTGCGGCTCTACCCGATGTACTGGTTCGCGCATTTCGTTTATTTGATCTCGCCCTTCACCGCGCGCTTCGAGCCGATCGATGACCGGATTGTGCCCAGCCTGCTCGGGCTCAGGTTCGTCGATATCCAGATGAACTTTTTTTATCTGAACGCGGCCTGGTGGTACTTCTCCATGCTCATCCAGCTCTATCTGCTTTTCCCTCTTCTGTTTCGGCTCGCGCAAAGAATCGGCCCGCTCGCGTTCTTCCTCGTCGCGGCTGGAATCGGCTTTTTTGTGCGTTACCTGCTCCTGATTCCGTACCCATCCGATGGCGATTGGATCCTTGGCGGGCTGGCGCTTTGCCGGCTGCCGGAATTCGCCTTCGGCATGGCGCTCGGGCTTTGGTTCCATCGCGCGCCCGCGCGCATGGAGCGCATTCTAATTGGTGGCCTCGGCTTGTTAGGCGGCGTCGTGCTGTATCCGGCCGCTCTGAAGCTCTATCACAATGGCCTCACCTACGTCTTCGTGGATTTCGCCACCGGGCTCTGCTTTTTCCTCGTCATCGTCGGACTGGCTGGAATCCTTGCGCGCCTTCCCTTCGTCGGGAAAACGCTCGGCCTCGTGGGTGCATTTTCTTACGGCATTTACCTCGTGCACCAGCCGTATGTGATCTGGCTTGGTTTGCGCATTCGGGAAGTGCCGCTCTGGGGTTTCCTGCTCATCGTCATCGCCACGCTCACCGTCATGAGCGTCTGGGGAATTCTGCTCGAAAAAGCGGCGAATGCTTTCGTGGGACGGTACCGTGCCGCGGGCGCGCCGGCGCGAGGTTGAATCTGATGATTCATTAGACGGGCGGATGAGCCACCGAGATCGAGGATGTGTAAGATTTCCCCTTCGAGCGCTTCGTCACAGCGCATTCCAGCCGTGCGTCGCGATTACCGTCCGTACAATCTGCCGGCGTCGTTCTACACCCACACTGTCGCGCCGCCGTTTCAACTCGGCCCGCGGCACGGCAATGATCAAGTCGCACTTGCAAAACGTCTGCCAGTCAAGGCCATCTGCTTCATCGAGCAAGATTTCGTTCGGGTGGGGTGGGCGCATCGCGCGTCGCGACGAGCAATCCAGCACCTCCACGAAATCCTTCCGCGCCGCGCGCACCGGATGAGAGACGATTACGACCGGATTGACGCCCCAGCCAAGGTCGGCTTCGAAAATATCCCAAGCGTTCACGCGCGAGAGCCGTTGCGGGCCGCCGCTCGAAAAGACTTGAAGGCCGTCCGGGCGACCTTCGATTCCTGTTTGCTCTCGCAACCGTAAATGAGTTTGACCTGTTCGGGAGTAAGCGGCGCTGGGGTGAGGTATTCCGTTTCCTGAATTTGCATCCGGCGAATCGCCTCGCGCACGGCTTCGCTTTGATTGTTAAAACGCCCAGTCTTGACCAGCCGGGCCACATAATCCTGCTGCTCCCTGGCGAGTGCATATCCCATGCGCAGAGCATAAGCCAACTAATGGAGAAATGTCAAAAAGGGTAGTCTCAAGCGGACCAAGGCAAAGTCTCCTTGAGCCAGCGCGTCGACTCCGTTCGAATCGGCCACCCGCGCTGATCGGTTCGCTATGCACGCCCATGCGCACGGGTATTTCGGGATGCCTCTTAAGGACGGGCGTGATCTCCAGCGCGCCGGTTCTTCCGCGCTGTGGTGGAAAACCAGCGCCATCCCATCGCCCGTGGGCAGCCTCACGAGTTGTTCGTCCGTCGCTTCCCGCACCGGCGCAGTGGCCAGCACGATCGCCGTGAGTTGGTTGAGCCGCTCCTTCTGTTCCTCGATCAGGAGCCGGGAGTAACCGACGATGTCGATGAACAGGACATGCCCGATTTGCAGGTGGAGATTATCGTCGGACTCCGGCACAGGCTGTGTCTACGGCAGCGATAGCACACCGGCCGATGTTTTTCGGCGGGCGGACTCGGCAATCGGGCAATCCTGTGTAATCTGTGAACCTTCTTCTCCAATGAAAAAACACGACTTCGCTACCCGCGTTATCCATGCTGGCCAATCGCCGGACCCGACCACTGGCGCGATCATGACGCCGATTTACGCGACCTCGACCTATGTGCAGGAAAGTCCGGGCAAACACAAAGGCTTCGATTACGCGCGCTCGATCAATCCGACGCGGCTCGCTTACGAGAAATGCATCGCCGATCTCGAGAGCGGCACGCGCGGGTTCGCCTTCGCCTCCGGCCTCGCCGCCATGTCGACCACGCTCGACCTGCTCGACAGCGGCTCGCACGTGATCGTGAGCGACGATCTTTACGGCGGCACATTCCGGTTGTTTGAAAAAGTTCGGCGTCGTTCGGCCAATCTCGATTTCACCTACCTCGACCTCACCGACGCCTCGCTCTTCGCCACAGCGATCAAGCCTAACACGCGCATGGTCTGGATCGAAACGCCCAGCAACCCGCTCTTAAAAATCATCGATCTGGAAGCGATCGCGAAAACCGCGCGCGAGAAAAAGATCATCGCGGTGGCTGATAACACCTTCGCCAGTCCCTGGATTCAACGGCCGCTTGAGTCCGGTTTCGACATCGTCATTCATTCGGCCACGAAATATCTCAACGGCCATTCCGATCTCGTGGGCGGCGTCGCGGTCGTCGGCGAGAACAAGGAACTCGCCGATCAGATGGCGTTCTTGCAGAATTCAGTCGGCGCGATCGCGGGCGCGTTCGACAGCTTCCTCGTCTTGCGCAGTTTGAAAACGCTCGCGCTGCGCATGGAACGCCATTGCTCAAATGCGCTCGAGATTGCGCGCTGGCTCGAAGATCAGCCGCCGGTGAAAATGGTGAGCTATCCTGGCTTAAAAAATCATCCGCAACACGATCTCGCGCGCACGCAGATGCGCGGCTTCGGCGGCATGGTCACGATCGTTTTGAAAACCGATCTCGCCGGCACGCGGCGCTTTTTGGAGAACACGCATCTCTTTTCCCTCGCGGAAAGTTTAGGCGGCGTCGAGAGCCTCATTAACCATCCCGCTCTCATGACGCACGCCTCCGTGCCGAAGGAACAGCGCGAAAAACTCGGCATCACCGATTCGCTGGTGCGCTTGTCCGTCGGCGTCGAAAGCGTGCGCGATTTGATCGGCGATCTCGAGAACGCGCTGGCTGCGATCTGATCGTGGGCAATACCTTCGGCCAATTTTTTCGCGTCACGACTTTCGGCGAATCGCACGGCGGCGGCGTCGGCGCGGTGATTGATGGTTGCCCCCCGCAGATCGCGCTGTCTAACGACGACATTCAACGCGAGCTCGATCGGCGCCGGCCCGGTCAAAGCAAAATCACGACGCAGCGTAACGAAGCCGATCGCTGCGAAATTTTGTCCGGCGTTTTTGAAGGCAAAACGCTCGGCACGCCGATCGCAATTCTGGTGCGCAACGAAGACGCGCGACCGGAAGCGTACGAAGCCATGCGCGAAACATTCCGCCCGTCGCACGCCGATTTCACCTACACAGCGAAATA
The DNA here is from genome assembly GCA_030854105.1 of Verrucomicrobiota bacterium. GTDB lineage: Bacteria > Verrucomicrobiota > Verrucomicrobiia > Chthoniobacterales > UBA10450 > AV69. Next base: position 5,731 of record JALYTV010000032.1, read on the forward strand.
CGGCATTCGCAATTGGCAGGGCGGCGGTCGCGCCAGCGCGCGCGAAACGATCGGGCGCGTCGCTGGCGGCGCGATCGCGCGCCAGGTGCTCGCGACATTCTTTCCGAACATCGAAATCGTCGCCTACGTCACGCGCGTGCATGATATCATCGCGCAGGTGAAGCGCGAGAGCGTGGCGCCTGACGACGTCGAGCGTAGCATCGTGCGTTGCCCGGATGAGAGCGCGTCGGCTAAAATGCTGGAGCTGATCGAGCGGACGCGCGCTGAGGGCGATTCGCTTGGCGGCATCATCGAATGTGTCGCGCGCAACGTGCCCGCTGGTCTTGGCGAACCGGTGTTCGACAAGCTCGAAGCGGATCTCGCCAAAGCGATGTTGAGCCTGCCCGCGACGAAAGGCTTCGAACTCGGCTCCGGTTTTGCCGCGACGCAAATGCGCGGTTCCGAGCACAACGACGCCTTCGAGCAACGCGGCGAACGCGTCGGCACGCGCACGAATTTCTCCGGCGGCATTCAAGGCGGCATCTCGAACGGCGAGCCGATTTATTTTCGCGTCGCCTTTAAACCGACGGCGACGATCGCGCGCGCACAACAAACCGTGACCGCGTCCGGCGAGGCGACGACGCTCGCGGCGCGCGGTCGCCATGATCCGTGCGTGCTGCCGCGCGCGGTGCCGATAGTGGAAGCGATGGCCGCGCTCGTGCTCTGCGACCACGCGCTGCGACAACGCGCGCTCACCGGCTCGTGAATTCGCCGCTGCCAGAAATCCCGTTCGCGTGGCAGTTGCTGTTTCTCTCTTTCGGCGCGGTTGTCATTTTGCTCGAAATGTTGCGCGGCTGGCGCATCGGTTTGCCGCGACAATTGGTGCGCCTGGTCGCGTTGCTCGCGGCCTACGCGGTCGCGTTTTTTTGCGGCGGTCTGTTGCTGCCAATCGTGCGCCCGTTTTTCAAGCTGCCCGATCCGGTGCTGGTCGCGCTCGGCGGCGCGCTGTTCGCGCTCATAGCCTACACGATCATCAACGTCATCGGTCGCGCGCTCTTTAAGCGCACCGCGCAACAGGAATCGAGCACAGTGCGCATGATGTTCGGTAGCACGGGCGCGCTGCTCGGACTTTTCTTCGGCCTGTTTTTCGTGTGGCTCGTATTCGCGGGGGTGCGCCTCGTCGGCTCGGTCGCGGCGGCAGCGGAGGTGAAATCACGGCTGGCGTTGACCAGCGCGACGATGCAGCCGGTTTGGCGGCAGCCGATTCAAATCGCAGGCAAACGTTCGCCGACGGAGTCGATCGCGTTGCTCGAGACGCTGGCGAAAATGAAAACGTCGCTCGAAGACGGGCGCATCGGCGACGCGGTGAAAGAGATCGACCCGATTCCGACGGAAACTTATCGCACGCTCGAACGCGTCGGCGAGATCGCGTCGTCTGCGGATGCGGCGCACCGCTTTCTGGAATTCCCCGGCGCGCAGGAAATCAGCGATCACCCGAGGATCGTCGCGCTGCGCAACGATCCTCGGGTGATCGCGCTGGCGGAGCAGGGAAAACTCATCGAACTCATGCAGAACCAGCGCGTCATCGATGCGTTGAACGACCCGACCTTGCGCGAGCGCATCAAACAGTTCGATTTCCGCAAAGCCCTCGATGCATCGATGAAGACGGAATGATCGAGGGCCTCACACGAAGGGCGCAAAGGTTCACCAAGGGAGAAGTGGATGAACGAGAATGAGACGGCGAAGCAGATTCTCGATGCCGCCTTTTTGGTGCACACCAAACTTGGGCCAGGGCTGCTCGAATCGGTAGCTGTCCTTGCTCATGAGTCGCTGAAGACAGGCTTGGTCATGGAACGGCAAAAGCCAATCGGGATTCAGTACGACGGCCTGATTTTCGAGGAGGGATTTCGCGCTGATCTGATTGTCGGCTCGTGTGTGATCGTGGAATTAAAATCGATCGCGGCTTTGGCTGCGGTGCACGGCAAGAAATTGCTGACGCAGTTGCGCTTGAGTGGTCTCAAGCTCGGCTTGCTCATCAATTTCGGCGAAGCTCATCTCAAGAACGGCATCCAGCGCGTAATCAATGACAGCCTCGATGAGGTCAGTTTTTAACTTCGTGAATCTTTGTGTCCTTCGTGTGAGGCAATCCGCTTGAATTATCTCACCACCATTGGCCTTGAGGTGCACGTGCAGTTGAAGACGCGCTCGAAGATGTTCTGCGCTTGCGCGGTGGAATTCGGCGCGGAGGCGAATGTGCGCACGTGCCCGGTTTGTCTCGGCTTGCCCGGCGCGCTGCCGGCGATGAATCACGCTGCGCTGCGGCTCACCGTGCTCACCGGTTTGATGCTCGATTGTGAGATCGCGCCGACGAGCAAGTTCGATCGCAAAAATTATTTCTACCCGGACCTGCCGAAGAATTACCAGATTTCGCAATATGACGCGCCTCTGTGCGTCGGCGGCGCGGTGCCGTTGCACGAGCGCGCGTATGCGAAGGACGCGCAGAAAAATATCGCGACGCCGGACAAACGCCTAGCGCTGCTGCGCATTCATCTGGAGGAAGACGTCGCGAAAAGTTTCCATTTCGAGAGCAGCACCGGCATCGATTTCAACCGCGCCGGCACCCCGCTGATGGAGATCGTGACGCAACCGGAGATCGCGTCGCCTGACGAAGCATTTGCCTTTCTCACCGCGCTCAAACAATTGCTCGTTTACGGCGGCGTGAGCGATGCCGACATGGAAAAAGGACAGTTGCGCTGCGACTGCAACGTCTCCGTGCGACCGGAAACGCAATCGGAACTCGGCGCGAAGATCGAAATCAAAAACATGAATTCGATCAGCGGCGTGCGGCGTGCGTTGACCTATGAAGTGCAGCGACAAACGGCCGCGCTCGAGCGCGGGGAGGCGCTGGCGCAGGAAACGCGTGGTTGGGACGATGCGCGCGGCGAAACTTTCCTGCTGCGGACAAAAGAGAACGCGCACGATTATCGCTATTTTCCGGAACCCGATTTGCCGGCCATTGAGACGTCTTTGCTGGTCGCGGAGGCGCGCGCGCTTTTGCCGGAGTTGCCGCAGCAGAAGCGCGCGCGCTTTGCTTCAGATTACGGAGTGACTGAGTACGACGCGGGCGTGCTGGCGGGCGATCTCGCGCTCGCAAAATATTTCGAAGCAGCGGCGCGCTCGTCGGCGAAGCCGAAAATGATCGCGAACTGGATTCTCAACGATCTCCAGAGCGCGCTGGCTAACAGCGGACTCACCGTGGGCGATTGTTCGCTACCACCGAGCGCGCTGTCGGAGCTCGTCGCGTTGATCGATTCCGGAAAGATCAACGGCAAACAGGCGAAGGAAGTTTTCGCGGAAATGTTCGCGAGCGGAAAAACGGCCGGCGCGATCGTGCGCGAGCAAGGCCTGGAGCAATTGAGCGACCCGGGTGCGATCGAAGCGCTCGCCGACGAGGTGATCGCGGCACACGCGAAACCCGCGGCGGATTTCCGCGCTGGCAACGCGGCGTCGCTGAATTTTCTCAAAGGGCAACTGATGAAGCTCTCGCACGGCAAGGCCAATCCGCAGTTGGCCGGCGAAATTCTCGCGCGGAAATTGAGCGGCTAAAGCAACCGCGCCCTCCAATGTCCTGTCATGCACCTTCCAATGTCTGGTCATGTCGAGTGCAGCCGAGATATCCACGCGCAGGTATCGCTGGGAGGATTCCGCGGCTGCGCTCGGAATGACAAACAGGGATTCCGCGGGTGCGCCCGGAAGGACAAAGGGCCTCGGCTGCCGCTGAAGCTGCGGCGGACGGGCCGCCGCTCGGAATGACCATGCGATTCCTGATTGCGCCGGATAAATTCAAAGGGTCACTCGACGCCGCCGGCGTCGCTTCCGCGATCGCGCTCGGTCTGCGTGATGTCATTGCGGACGCGGAAATCGTTATCGCGCCGATGGCGGACGGCGGTGAGGGAACGGCGGAGACGATCGTGTGCGCGCGCGGCGGTGAATGGGTGAATTGCGCCGCGCACGATGCGCTCGGTGGTGCGATCGAAGCGCGTTACGGCTGGCTGCGCGAGAGCGCTCTGGCTGTGCTCGAGATGAGCGAAGTGGCGGGAATGCGTCGCGTTCCGCACAACGATGTGATGCGAGCAAATACGTTTGGCGTCGGCGAAATGTTGCTTGATGCGAAACGGCGTGGCGCGTCGGAGGTTATCATCGGTCTTGGCGGCAGCGCCACGAATGACGGCGGATTCGGCCTGGCGCGCGCGCTCGGCTTTCGATTTTTCGCGGGCGAATCGGAACTGGTGAACGGAATCTCTGAGTTGCGCGAATTGACTCGCATCGCGCGGCCGAGTGCGCTGGCGTTTCCTAAAATTGTCGCGGCGGTCGACGTGAAAGATCCATTGCTCGGCGGACGCGGAGCGACGCGCATGTTCGCTCCGCAGAAAGGTGCGACGCCGGCGCAGATCAAATTGCTGGAGAGCGCGCTGGCTAATTTGGCGAATGTCGTCGCGCGCGATCTTGGGTGTGATTTTCGCGACGTGCCCGGCGCGGGGGCGGCGGGCGGGCTCGGCTTCGGCCTGATGAGTTTTTGCGGCGCGGAAATTCGTTCCGGTTTTGAGGTCGTGGCGGAAGCGATCGGTTTGGAAGGGATGATCGGGTCGGTTGACGTCGTAATCACGGGCGAGGGGAAACTCGATGCGCAGACGCTGGAAGGGAAAGCGCCTGCGGGAGTGGCGTGGCTGGCGCGGAAACTGGGCAAGCGCGTGTACGCGATTGTCGGCGAGGCGATCGATGAAAATGCGAGCGCGCTGTTTGACGGCGTGCTGCCAATTTTACGGGCGTCGATGAGCCGCACGCTCGCGATCAAGCTGACGGAACGCTTGCTGCGCGAACGCGCAGCGGAATTAGCCAGCGCGCTCACCGCGCCGTCGAATAAACCGGCTCGCGGCCGCGTCGGCTCAGAGTGACAAATCTCCGGCTTCGCGCCAAGGTAACACTTTCGTGATCGATCCCACGCCGCCCGGCATTACGCCGTTCGTTTTCTCCGATCCTGCCGGCAAACGCTGGCCGCGGTTGCGCCTTACTTTGCTCATCATCGGCGTGCTCGTGTTTCTCGGCACGGTCTTGTTCGTGCAAACGCTTTTCGTCACGCCGCGTATTCAGCAACCGTTCGGTTTGCGCCAGCTCAAAGGGCAACTGAAGGCGCTGCAGCATAAGAATCCGGCGGGCGCGGTGGCGCCTCCGGGTTCGGCCTTGTGGGAGAAATTCGGCGTGGCCAAGCAGGCGGCGAAACAAGCCGGCACGCCAGCGGCTTCGCCGAAACCGCGCCGCATGTTTCCGGGCAACGAAGTGCGGCTCGCGTTCTACACCAATGGCGATCCCTACAGTTACAACTCGCTGGAAAAAAATGCGGCGCAGCTCACCCACGTCTGCCCGGAATGGATGTCGATGGTCGATGGCGTCGGCGATTTGCAGATCGACGCCGACAGCCGTTTGCCGAAACTCGCGCAGGCCCGGGGCTTCGCGCTGATGCCGCTGCTGACGAATCTCGTCGGCGACACCTGGCAACCGGAAGCAGTCGAAAACGTGGCGCACGGTCCGCCCGAGCGGCAGCAAAATTTCATTGCCAATGTGCTGACGGTTTTGCGCAACGCGAAAGCCGCCGGCGTCGTCGTCGATTGGGAACAGCTCGATCCCGCCTATAAGAGCGACTTCACCGCGCTGCTGACGAAACTTTCCGACGCGCTGCACGCCGATGGCAAGCAACTGTGGCTCTGTGTTTCGCCCGGGCAGGAACTCGATTACATCGATTTCGACGAGCTGTCGGACAACGTCGATCGCTACGTCGCGATTCTGTACGACGAAACTTCGGAGAGCGATCCGCCGGGGCCGCTGGCGTCGCGCTCGTGGTTCGAAGGCTGGCTGCACGTTCTGCTGGAGGACTCGAATCCGCAGCAATGGATCATCGCGCTCGGCAGCTACGGTTACGATTGGACGGCCGGGGCGAAGAAGGCGGAGTTGATCAGTTTCCCGGAGGCGATGAGCCGCGCGAATAATGCCGAGGTCGAATCGACGGAGGTTTCCGCGCCGCAATACAACGCCTCCTTCGATTTTGAAGACGGCGGCAAAGAGCACTCCGTCTGGTTTCTCGATGTCGTCAGTTTCCTGAATGAGCTGCGCGAGGTGCGCGCGGAGAAGGCGGGCGGTTTCGCACTTTATCGGCTCGGCACCGAGGACGCCGCCATCTGGTCGGCGCTGAACGTGCCGTCTGATTTCCAAATGGACGCCAAGACGAAGGAAAATCTCGAACTGCTGCGCGGCACCGACACCATCGCCGATGTCGGTGAAGGCGAAGTGGTGACGGTCGATCAAACGCGTTCCGATGGCTGGCGCGAACTCGCCACCGATGGCGAACATTATCTCACGGCGAAATACACGAAATTCCCCGCCTTCCCGACGTTGTATCACCAGGGCGCTGGCGGCGAGCATCAGGTCGCGCTCACCTTCGACGACGGGCCCGATCCGGAGTGGACGCCCAAGGTTCTCGACATTTTGAAAGCGGCAAACGTGAAAGCGGTGTTCTTCGTCGTCGGGGTGAACGCGGAACGTTATCCGGGCCTGGTGCGGCGCATCGTCAACGAAGGCCACGAAATCGGCAATCACACCTATTACCATCCGAACCTCGCGGAATGCTGGCCGGAACATGTGCGCCTGGAATTGAATTCCACGCAGTTGCTCATCCAATCGCTCACCGGCCGCGCGACCACGCTTTTTCGGCCGCCCTACGCGGCCGATACACAGCCATCCCGCTTATCCGAACTCGCGCCGCTGCAAATGGCGCAGGATATGAATTACCTGAACGTGCTGGAGAATATCGATCCGCAGGATTGGGCGCGGCCGGGCGCGGACGTGATTTTGCAGCGCATCAAACAACAGCGCCGGGACGGCAGCATTATTCTGCTGCACGACGCGGGCGGCGATCGCTCGCAAACGGTGGAAGCGTTGCCGCGCATCATCGATTGGCTGCAAGCGCGGGGCGACACCATCGTGCCGTTGAGCACACTGCTCGGGACGACGCGCGATGCGCTCATGCCGCCGTTGCCGGGCGGCGCGACTTTCTCGCATTATGTCACCAGCATCGGTTTCCGCATTTATCACGCGGTCGAAGAATTTCTCTGGGCGTTCATGATCGTCGCCACCGCGCTCGTGGTGATCCGGACGTTGATCGTGATCTACCTCGCCTACCGCTTCGCCAGGGTGCCGCAGGGTGAAATCACGGAACCTGCGAGCGTCGTGGTCGCGGCCTACAACGAAGAGAAAGTGATCGCGGCGTCGTTGCGTTCGCTGCTGGAAACCGATTATCGCGGCGAGGTGGAGATCGTGGTGATTGACGACGGCTCGACCGATAACACCGCGGCGGAAGTGGAGAAGATCGCGTCGGCTGACGGCCGGGTGCGATTGTTGCGCCAGCAAAATCGCGGCAAGGCGCACGCGTTGCAGCACGGCATCGCGGCCGCGCGGCACGCGTTCATCGTTTTCGTCGACGCCGACACGCATTTTCAGCGCAACACCATCGGCGCGTTGCTGGCGCCGTTTACCGACGAAAAAATCGGCGCCGTTTCCGGCCACGCTAAGGTGGGCAATTTGCGCAGCTTCATCGCGCGCTGCCAGGCGCTCGAATACACCGTCGGCTTCAATCTCGACCGCCGCGCTTACACGCGCTGGAATTGCATCACGGTCGTGCCGGGCGCGATCAGCGCGCTGCGCCGCTCGGCGCTCGACGCCGCGGGCGGCCTGAGTTTGGAGACGCTGGCGGAAGACACCGATCTCACGCTGGCGCTGCACAAGCAGGGACAACGCATCGTGTATGTGCCGGGCGCGGTGGCGTGGACGGAAGCGCCGGAAACGGTGCGCGGCCTGGCCAGGCAACGTTTTCGCTGGGCTTACGGCACGCTGCAATGCCTCTGGAAACATCGCGACATGGTTTTCAATCTGCAGTACGGCGCGCTCGGCTGGTTCAGTCTGCCCAGCGTCTGGTTTTTTCAGATCGCGCTGGTTGCGATCACGCCGCTGGTCGACCTGCTGCTGGTCGCGTCGTTGCCGTTCGCGACGTGGGCGGTGCTGCCGTTCGTCGCCATTTTCGTGATCATGGATGTGGTCCTCGCCACCCTCGCTTGTTTGCTGGAAAAAGAGAACCCGCTGCTCGCGTGGCGCGTCATTCCGATGCGATTGATTTACCGGCCGATGCTCAGTTACGTGATCTGGAAAGCGATTTTGCGCGCGATCAAAGGCGCGTTTGTGACCTGGGGAAAACTCGATCGCACCGCGAGTGTGCCCGTGCGCGCGTGAAGAAAACGCTCGCGTTTTTTTTCTGTTTGCTCGCGCTGGCCGCGTGTCATCGCCGGCCGATCGTGTCGGCTAATAAGCAGCGCGATGTCGAGGTCGTGCTGCCGGAACACGGCGTCTACACCGGCGCGTATATCGATTTCGGCGACGCGGAGGACACCGTCGCGCTCGAGTTGATCGAGGAATTCGAGAGCATGGTCGGCAAACACCAGGCCATCATCGCGTCCTCTAGTTACTGGGGTGAGCAGGATTTTCCGATGGCAAACCTGAATATGATCTGGCGGCACGGCGCGCTGCCGCTCGTCTTCTGGTCGCCCTGGGACGAACCCTACGAGCAGGACAAAGGGCCGGATAAATTTTCCCTCAACGCCATCCTCGCGGGCACATGGGACAACTACATCGATCGCTGGGCGGATAGCGCGAAAGCGTTCGGGCATCCCATGATCGTGTCGTTTGGCAACGAGATGAACGGTAACTGGTTTCCGTGGTCGGGCTGGTTCTACGGCGCCGGCAAAAAGACAAGCGAAGGCAAATGGGAAGGCCCGGAGCGTTACAAGGCGGCCTATCGCTACGTCGTTGATCGCGCGCGCGCGCGCGGCGCGAAGAACATCCAGTGGATGTTTCACACCAATAATTATTCGTATCCGCTCGACACCTGGAATTTCGCGCCCGCGTATTACCCGGGAAAAGATTACGTCGACTGGCTGGGCTTGAGCGTTTACGGCCAGCAATTCAAAGACGAAGGCAACCCCGACATTCCGTCATTGGTCGATTGGCCGTACAAGGAAATGTGCGGGCTCGATCCCGATAAACCGGTCATGATCGCGGAGTGGGCGACCGGCGATTTCCCGCATTCGTTCAATGGCGGCGTGACCAAGCCGGAATGGATCTCGCACGCGCTCGATGATTTCCGCACGCGTTATCCGCGTATCAAAGCGGCCGTGTATTGGCACGAACGCTGGCAGAACGAGGACGGCACCTACAGCAATCTGCGCGTGAATTCTTCGGTGGAATCTCTACAGGCGTATCGCGCCGGCGTGGCCAATCCTGCCTGGCTCGGCCAGCTCATTTTGCGCGACAAGAGAGCGCGCTGACTGCGATCCGATTGTAGCGACGCTCTATGAGCGCCGACTTGGCGGTTTTGCGCGCGCGCGCGAATCGGCGGTCATAGACCGCGGCTACAGGGAATCGTGTCTACGCTTTTTCGTTCGGCGGCCGCTTCTTTTGCAGATCGAGCGAGAGTTTCCAATCGCCGTTGAGATCGAGCCGCCAGAGCATGAGATAAATCCCGCGCTCGGTGATATTCCCCTTCTGCTTTTCGTAATTGCCGTAGGTGTAAGCGAGATCGCCGGAGCTGCTGAAACCGCTGCCGCCGAAAGTGAACGTGAGTTTGCCGTGCTCCGCTTCCAGCATCAGACGCGCCGGCGTCACACCCACCGCCGGGAACGAGCCATCGCGCATCACGCGCAAATCTTCTGCGGCGAAATCGAGAATCGCTTTGCTCACGTCTTCGCGCGCGGCGGCGAGAAAACTGCGCTCCGCTTTCTGCCACAGCCGGCGCGATTCCTCGAGGGCGCGCGTGCCGGCAATCGGATTGGGCGGGATGAGTTCGAGGCGCGGCGGCGCATCCGTGGGCTGGCCGTGATCGATGCCGACATCCAGCGCCACGCGATAACTGTCGTCGTTCTCCTTTTTCCAAATGGTGACGTAGTGGCCGTACGCCGCGGCCGTTTCGTCGCCGGTTTTTTTCAATTCCCACGGACCCATCGTCACGCCGAGGTCGCCGTCGCGGGCGGCCATCGCGTAAACCGGCTGCCAGATCAGTTGCGCGGGGAAATCCTTGCGCGCGCGCCAGTATTTTTTTCCGTTCGTCGCCTGCGGCGTAAACGCCACGCCATTCGCATCGTAATATTCGATGAACGCCGCCGGCACGCCTTTGCGCGCGAGCGCGGCGAAATCGGAATCGGCCTTCGCCATCGCGCGCGCCGCCTCGACGTTGCTGGCACTCGGGCTCGGCGATTGCGCGAGCGCGCTGCCGGTGAGCGCGCTGGCTATGAGAAAAATTGCGGCGCGTTTAGACAAAATCGGAAGTTGGCGGCGTCTGAAAATGAAAGACCGTGAAAAGGTCATGGAGAATGTCGTTACCCATGAGGATTGGAAAGCTTGTTTTGTCCAGCACGCGCCGGGGCTGGTGCTCTTCGCGCGGCAATGGGTGCGCTCGGCGGCCGCCGCGCTGCTCATCATGGCGCGCGTCGAGCAAGCAGATCGCGTCGTCTAACATCCCGTCGTCGACGGTCGCGACTGTGCCGAATTTTCAACCCGCCGGTCTTACGCAGGTCGTTTATCGCCGGCAGGACGAAGGGCTGGTGTACCCGACAGGCTGGCAGACGCCGGCGCGCCGCATTCGCACCGCGAAACAGGAGACGATACGCTGGCGCGATCCGCAGACGGGCGCGTCGCTGCGCGTCTCGTATCCGGCGGAGGAAATCACGCTCACCCCGATCGCTGGCCAATAATTTTTTCCATCAACCGCAAAAACCTATGAAACCAAATCCATTATTCATCGCGCTCGTGCTCACTCCGCTCGTTGCCTTCTCACAACCACCGCCCGCGCCGCCGACTTCGCCCGTGCCGCCAGCCAACGGATTCCGTGAGCGCGAACCGAAAGTGCCGGTCACATTTCTCGGCGTCGAGACTTCGGAAGTCCCGAACGTGCTACGCGATCAGCTGGGCATTCCGAAAGGCTTCGGTCTCGTGGTCGACTACGTCGCGCCGGATGGCCCGGCGGCGGCGGGCGGCGTGCAACAGAACGATGTGCTGAAAATGTTTAACGACCAGATTCTGGTGACGCCGACGCAGCTCGCGCGTCTGGTGCGCAGCAATCAGGAAGGCGCCAGCGTCACGCTCACGCTCATGCGCAAAGGCAAGGAAGAGAAAATCGGCGTGAAACTCGGCAAGAAAGAAGTGCCGCGGCATCAAGCCGAAGGGGGCACGACATGGGCGGCCACGGGTGGAATTTCGACATGGGCGATTTCAATGTTGGTGACCTCGGCGACGCCGTACGCGAGCAGGTCGAACAAATGAAGAAACAAATCGGCGATCAAAATCAGGACTTGATTCGCGATGCGGTGGCGCGCGCGCGCGACGAGGTGCGCCGCGCGGCGCAACAGATGCGCACATTTGCCTACAACACCAACGGCGGACTCGCGCGCACGACCATCGACATGAAGAACGCGCAGATCGTGCTGTCTGACGACAAAGGCGAATTGCGGGTCGAGAACGTGGATGGGAAGAGAATGCTGACCGCGAACGATCCGCAGGGGAAACTGCTCTTCAGCGGACCGGTCGAGACAAAGGAAGAGATCGACAAAGTGCCGGCCGACGTGCGGCAGCGTTTTGAGAAATTGCAGCAGCGCGATTTGCCGGCGATGGCGCCCCAGAATCCCGGTGGGCCGAATGAAATCGATAATGACGATGACGCGACCACACCGTCCATCATCACTGTTTCCTGTGAGCAGCCAGGCTCCGCGCGTTTGGACTATCGCGGCGAGAGCAGTCGCTTAAGCCTGCTCTAAAGGGAGGACTTCACCGGGGCCTTAACCAGCGGTCCGCGCCCGGTGAAGTTTCCTTTTCCTCTCGAGAAGGTGGCCGATAAGAATCACGGCGGAGCAAATCGTGAGCTCCCACATCGGCAGGGTGAATCGCGCCTGTAGCTCGTCGACCATGTTGGTCGCGAGCATCGCGAGCAGGCCGACCGCGGTGAGGGCGATCGCGTAAATGCCAGCGATGGTCAGGCGACGCCGCCGGATCGCGCTGGCTATGAGCAACACGCACCAGAGTAAAATTAATCGCGCGTAAGTGAAGCTGCGGCGCCGGAGGTAGCGATATTGTTTTGGCAGGGAGAGGAGATGGGCGGCGGAAAAATTGCGGAAAGTCGTGAGCCGCGCGCAGAGTAGATCGCGTTTGCCATCGGGAAAAAGATACGTGGTCGCGCCGAAGGCCTGATACAGCGCGCTGTAAATGCTGACGGTGAACGCGCGTTGAAAATCCACGCGCATGGCGTGCAGGTGCTCGGGGGTTGGCGGCAAGAGGAAGGCGCGGGCGTTTTCGTTGAGCACAGCGCGGAAATCGGCCTTCGCGCTAGCGGGTCGCGCCGCAAACTCGCGTTGCGCGTCGGCCAGCAGCGCCATGACATCGAGCTTGTCGCCTTGCGCCGGCGCGGTCGCAAAACGATCGAGCAACAGTTTTACGCCGGGCGAATTCGTTCGCTGCTGCACGCGCTCGAGCAGGGCGGCACGCTCTGAAATTGAAAGCGACGCGAGAAAATTCAGCCGGAAAAGAAACGTGAATCCGAACGAGCTTTGATACGGAACGCCGGCGGCATAGCTAAGGCCGCGAAACGTGATGCTGGAAATGGCGATGCACGCGAGACCGACGGCGACAGCAAGGGCGGCGCGCTGGAAATTTTTGCGAGCGCGGAAGCACAACCATCGCCGCACGCGGTGAACGCGCTGTCTGGCGGCGAAGAAATTCGCAAATGCGGCGGCGCCGAAAGCGATCGGCAGCAACGCGGCGAGCACGCCGTTGATGTGACGCGTGAGCATGGCGAGGACGAGGAGCGCGCCAAACAGAAACCACCGCCGCTCGCCGCGGACGATGCGCAAACCGACTGCGCTCATAAACAGCACGATGATGAGACTGAGCGCCTCCGACCCGACGCAATGCGCCCAGACGTAGAAGAGCGGATTCACCGCCCACAGCAGCGCGACGAGCAAGCGCGCGAGGAATTTTCGCGCGGCCGACGTGATGAGAAATAGCGCGCCGGCGACCAGGCCCAGATGTTGCGCGCCGAGCAAGAGCCAGACGCCGGGGTCGGAGAGTGTCGGATGTGCGAAAAAATCCAGCGAGGGCAGCGCCGCGCCGGTCTTCATGCACTCGTAAATTTGTCCGAGATAGAAAAACGCGCGCGGCACCAGACAGGTCACCGGCCCGTAGAGGATAAAAGGTCCCGCTTGCGGCGGCGCGGTGACTTGCAGGTAGGCGTCGATGTCCTTCCACAGCGGCGGAATCGCGAAGAACATCCAGAGCGACGGCGCCGCGAGGATGGCGACGAGCGTCGCGCGTTTTAACCAGCGCGCATGCGATCGGATCATATACAGCGCGATCTGCGGCGCGAAAAATTTCCGCGGCGAATTATTTCGCGCCGATGGGAAGGACGGTTTTGCCGTAGAGCTCGTTCAGCACCTGCGCGAAAGCGGCATACATCGCGCACAGACCGCAGACGACGCCTTCATAGCCAGCGAAGTGTTTGAAAGACGGACTCGCGCCCGCGAAATCGCCGTAGGCGAGCAGGAAAAATAAAATCGTGAGCGTGAAAAAAATAATCTGCAGCACGCGACTGAGCCGCAACGTGCCGATGAACATGAAAAACGTGAAAAGCCCCCACAGCGCGAGGTAAGCGGCCATCGCCTTGTCATTCGAGGCGGTGGCCCAGCCGAGTTTCGGCAGCAGGATGAGGCCGACGAGCGTGAGCCAGAAGAATCCGTAGGAACAGAACGCCGTCGCCGCGAAGGTGTTTCCTTTTTTCCATTCCATCGCGCCGGCGATCACCTGGCCGATGCCGCCGTAGAAAATTCCCATCGCGAGAACCATCGCGTTCAGCTCGTAGAAACCGGCGTTGTGCAGGTTCAGCAGCACCGTCGTCATGCCGAAGCCGAGCAGCCCGAGCGGCGCCGGATTCCCCGTCGTGTCCTTGATTTGCGTGGTCGCCTCGTTCATCGCGCTCTCAGGTTGACCAAAGGGCGCAGGGACTGTCAATACTGTCGGCTTTCATGAACATGCGCGCGTTTGTTTTGATCGCTTTCCTTGTCGTTTGCTCGCCGCTGCCCGCGCAAACGCCGTCACCTACGCCGACGCCCACGCTCGAGCAGCGCGTGGCCGATCTCGAAGCCTACGTCAACAACGGCGCGCGGGGCGCCGACGCACCCGGCGCACGGAACGTGTCGTCTAACATTCCGTCGCCGGCCCGGGCCATAACGCGTGGCTGATGACTTGCGCGCTGGTGGTGCTCTTCATGACGCTGCCCGGTCTCGCGCTCTTTTATGGCGGACTCGTGCGGCAAAAAAATGTGCTCTCCGTTTTGGCGCAATGTTTCGGCATCGCGGGCCTCGTTACCGTGCTCTGGTGGGCGTTTGGCTACTCGCTCGTCTTCGCGCCGGGCAATCCATTTTTCGGCGGCACGAAATATTTTTTCCTGCGCGGCGTCACCTCCGCGCCGAACCCCGATTACTCCTACTGGGTCTCGCACAATGTCTTCGCCATGTATCAGCTCATGTTCGTCATCATCACGCCCGCGCTCATCGTCGGGTCGGTGGCCGAGCGGATGAAATTTTCCGCGGTCATGCTCTTCGTCGCGCTCTGGATGTGCCTCGTTTATTTTCCGCTCGCGCACATGGTCTGGGGCATAGACGGCTTCATGAACGGCGTCTGGAATCCGGCCGCGCACATTCGCGCGATCGATTTCGCCGGCGGCACGGTGGTGCACATGTCGAGCGGCTGGTCGTCGCTCTTGCTCTGCGTTTTGCTGGGGCCGCGGCTCGGTTTTCGCAAAGAAATCATGGCGCCGCATTCGCTCGTCCTCTGCATGGTCGGCACCGGCATGCTCTGGGTCGGCTGGTATGGATTTAATGCCGGGAGCGCGCTGGCGCCGACGGCATCGCCGCCAACGCCTTCATGACCACGACGCTCGCGGCCGCGGTCGCCTCCGCGACGTGGGCGTTACTCGAATGGATTTTGCGCGGCAAACCGAGCGTGCTCGGATTTTGTTCCGGCGCCGTCGGCGGTCTCGTTGTCATCACGCCGGCGTGCGGCTTCGTCGATGCCAATGGCGCGATGCTGATCGGGGTGCTCGCCGGCGTGGTGCCGTTCTTTGCCTGCACGAAATTGAAATCGTGGTTTCACTACGATGACGCGCTCGACACGTTTGGCGTGCACGCCGTGGGCGGTACGCTCGGCGCGTTGCTCACCGGTTTTCTCGCCACCGCGACGGTGAATGCCAATCTCATCGGCCCAGCCGCGGCGCAAAATGGCCTCGCCAAAATCGTCGGCCACACCCTTTGGCTCGAACAATTGAAAGCGATGGGCATCACCATCGCGCTGGCTATGATCGGGACGGCTGTGATTGGATTGCTCGTCCGCGGAATGCTCGGCCTGCGTGTCTCGCCGGAAATCGAGCGCCAGGGCATCGATATCAATGTGCGCGGTGAGGAAGGCTACATTGCTTCCTCGTAGCGATCGCAGCAGGGAGTGGTAATTCTGCGGTGGACCGCGCTCTCCGAGCGCGGTTTGGATCCGCGCCCGGAGGCCGCGTTCCACCACTGCACGTCAACGATTCCCCCCGCATTTCGCGGCCTGCCGATGATACGAATGCTTCCGCAGAAATGCCGGCGGAGGGGATCGAACCCACACGATCTTGCGATCACTGGATTTTGAGTCGCCGTTTTACCCAGTAAAGATCCCATGGTGTCCTCCCGGTGTCCTCTTCGTCAGGCCCGAACAACGGGTTCAAAGAGAATTCCTGTTCTGTTAAGGCATGGCCGCTTTCACACGATATTTTTCGCCCCCGGCGGGCCTCACGCCGGTAAAGGTGGACGCGTCGAAAAGGGTCATCCCCACGGGGGCGGCTACGAAGGCGCGCTGGTGGCGCGTGAACGTCGGCAAACGGTTCACTGGGACCCGCAAGATACGGCGATTCTTCGACTCGGAGAAAGAGGCAAAAGAATTTATAGGGGATGTCATAATCGCCGCAAAGGAGAAGGGAAGGCTGGCGTTCAGTATACCTCAAGGACTGGCAATCGAGGCAATGGCGCTGACCGACCAGCTTGCGCCGCTCGGTGTCACACTCACTGAGGTGGTGAAATTCTACCTTCTCCACGCGGGCGCCAGAGCGGGCCGGACGGTGAAGGAACTGATCCCGGCGTATCTGCTGACCAAGATTGATCCCGATTATCGAAGGGATCAGGATTTTTCGCTAAGAGTGTTTGCGCGCGAATTTGGAGAAAGGCCCATTAACGCGATTCTCCCTCCGGAGATCGACAACTGGCTGACCGCTAAAAACTGGAATCCTCTGAATCGCCGGAACCGCATCCGCGACTTTGCGATGCTATTTAACTGGGCCAGGTTCCACGGGCACGTCGCCGAAAATCCTTTTGACCGAATTCGAAGACCTAAGGTGCCACGCGCCACCCCAGCGATTTTTACGGTCGATGAAGCGCGGTCACTGTTGGAGACTGCGGCGGCACACCCAGAATTGGATCTTCTCCCGATGATGGCGGTCTGCTTCTTCTCGGGGGTTCGGATCGCCGAGGTTCAGCGGATGAACTGGGAAATGATCGATTGGGATGAGGGTGAAATTCGGTTGCCCGGTGCGATCACGAAGACACGCAATCCCCGAAACATTGAGATACTGGAAGCGCTCCGGGCATGGATCGGTCGCACTCCGCCAAAGCAAGGGAAGATCGTAAATACCGCGAGGCTACGGCTCAGACGAACTCAGCTTTTGTCGCTGGCGGGGGTGGCGAGTAAGCGAAACGCTCTTCGACACAGTTTTGCCAGCTACCACGCTGCCAAGTATCGCGACCCGGGCGATCTGCAGCTTCTCCTTGGCCAGGAAACGCCGTCTATTCTTTTCAAGCACTACATTGCGGCGACCAAAAGGTCGGAGGGGACAGCTTTTTTTGAGCTGGCCCCGAAGCGAGAAACGTCGCCGGGAGGGGGGCAGGCCACCGACACTAACGATCGGTCTGCCAAACTAGCTGCGTAAAGAGCAGGCAAAAACTGTTCTAATCAGGCATGGCCCTCAATCCATGCGCTGGTACCGACACGTCGGTCGCGTTTGAACCGCTGGCGGTAACAAAAACGCAGGCCATGCGTATGGTGGCCATGCCCAAGCTAGTCCAACGATGGCTTCATCATCGCTGGATAGAGATTGTTCGTCCCGGGGGGCGCGGCTGTGAAACCGTTATCGATTTCCAAAGCCTCAAAGTCGCCTACCAACGGTTTAGGAAGGGGGAGCAACCGCCCCCGCTGCCTTCGGAACTCAGGGCCAAGAAAAGTAACGCCGTGGCCCAGGTGGGCAGTGGAGTCACAACGAGTAGCAAGCACGGACAATGCGGTGGGGGCTCACCCCCCTTGCATCCTTACGCTCAGAGCCAAACATTTGCACGCGATGGTGAGCCCCCGGTTAGAAAATTCCAAACCGATCTGCGGGAGAATCTTGTTCAGTAGATATTGAAGATGAATATCACTCAAGTAAGACAACTGGCCGCCCTCAGACCCAATGCTGCCGCGCGGGCAATGACAAATGTGCACCTCACCGCGCCCGAACTGGCGCGCTTCAAATCGCTGGCGAAAGCGTGCGGTGTAAATTTTAGCGGCCTGACCCGCGCCGCGTTGAGGAACTTGGAAAAGGAAATCGGAGCTACACGGAATGGCGCTTGACCTGACCAAGTTGGAAAATTTGCAGGACACCGCACGCGGCAAGACGGCTCGGTGTCCCGCGTGTGCCCAGGACGGTCGAGATAAGACCGGTAATCATCTATTCATTGGGAACGATGGTTTCTCCTGCATTTTGAACGAGGGACCCGAAGGGGGAACGCACCGCAGTCGCATTTTTCAGTTAGTGGGTCTGTCGACTCGGACGTCCAAGCCAACCTCCACCTCCCCGACTACACCGAGGAAGTGGGAGACATTGGATGACGCAAGCGAGAGTTTCTGCCAAAGACTGGGAGGAGAAACCCGGCGCGACGTTTACCTGAATTCCGGGGGTGAGGAACATTTTGCAATGATTCGATTTGAGGGGCCTAGCGGAAAGCAATATCGACCCTTCCATCGAAACTGCTCGGGGTGGCTGGCGTCAGACCCCCCAGGGCTCCTACCACTATTTCATCTACCCGATCTTGCCACGCGTCACGACGAGCGCGTTTATGTGACCGAAGGCGAAAAAGCCGCCTCCGTCCTGCACGCGGCGCTCGGAGTAATCACCACCACCTCCGCGCACGGCGCTAAAAGTCCCCATAAATCCGACTGGTCGTCGCTGCAGGGCCGCGATGTTGTAATTCTGCCGGACAATGATCCCGAAGGGGCTGCTTACGCGGGCAAAGTAGCGGAAATCCTTTTAAGCTTTAATTCGCCCGCCACAATCCGCATCGTCAATCTTCCCGATCTTCCGGTTAAAGGAGACGTGGTGGAGTGGTTAGACGAGAAGGGCCAGACACCCGCTGACAGCATTCTTCGAGAACTAGAATTGCTGGTCGGAAATGCCGGGGAGTGCTCACCCCCGGAGCCGGTCGCCGACGAAGATGCCACCGCTTTGCGCGCGACGTTTTTTGAGTTGGAACGGCAGAAGGGTCCTGTCTTAGAAAAACGACGGGAGATGGCTTCCTACCTAATCAAGACCCTGCATAAAAGGGGACATTTCTTCTATCACCGTGAAATACAGGACCACCGGAGCGCCCTGTTTTTCGACGCGAAAAGGAAACTTCTCCTTAAGCTATCCGACCCTTCCTTTTTGTCGTGGTTGGCGCGATTTACCGCGATAAATCGAAGCGAGAGAGAGTTCGATTTCCTTCTCAAGGCGATCGAGGATGAAGCGCTACAAGGTAAGTCCAAGGGCATCGTTCCGGAGATTTTTTGGGCTGCGAGGCCCGACGCGATCTACATATCCAATGGTGATGGCGGGATGGTGAGGGTGACGCCCGGGAAGGTTGAATGCGTGGACAACGGGACGGACGATATCCTTTTTGCCGCTGGAGATACCTTGCCGGTGTGGGAGGTAGGCAGCGCTAGTGATCCTTTTGATTGCGCTGTTTTCGGCCACGCTCAGTTTCAATCCGAGCACGGGCTTGATTTACTCAGGCTGTGGACAATCTCGTTGCCAGCTAATCTTGGGTGCAAGCCGCCGCTGACGGTGACGGGGCAAATCCGTAGTGGCAAAACGATGTTAATCCGGGGAATTTTCAAACTATTCGGATTCCCAGATCGAATTTGCGAGCCGACTCAATCGGAAGAGGGAAAGCGC
>JALYTV010000033.1:0-23117 GCA_030854105.1 Verrucomicrobiota bacterium
GGCGGGCGCAATACGTCTTCGACGACCAGGGCCGGCGCTATCTCGATGCGCTGGGTGGTATCGTCACGATTAGCGTGGGACATTGCCACCCGCATGTGGTCGCGGCGGCGAACGCTCAAAACGAAATTCTGCAGCATTCCACCACGATTTACCTCCATCCCAATATCGTGGCTTATGCCGAAAAGCTGGCTTCGAAGATGCCGGGTAAACTTAAGGTCTGCTACTTTGTGAACTCCGGTTCGGAGGCGAACGATCTCGCACTGTTGATGGCACGCGCTTACACCGGAAACTATGACGTCATCGCGCTGCGTAATTCTTATCATGGAGGCAATGCCTCCACCATGGGGCTGACCTCCCATCACACGTGGAAGTTTAACGTCCCGCACAGTTTCGGCGTGCACCATGCCCAGACGCCCGATCCCTACCGCGGACCGTACGGACGCGACGATGGGGACGCGGGTCGCAAGTACGCTGCGGACGTGAAGGATTTAATTAACTATGGAACCTCCGGGCAAGTCGCCGCTTTCATCGCCGAATCGATTCAGGGTGTCGGCGGTTGCGTGGTTTTCCCGGATGGTTATCTCAAGCAAGCTTACGAACACGTCCGCGCTGCCGGTGGCATCTGCATTGCCGACGAAGTGCAGGCAGGATTTGGCCGCACCGGCACCCACTTCTGGGGTTTCGAAACGCAAGACGCGCTGCCGGATATCGTCACGATGGCGAAAGGCATCGGCAACGGCTGTCCGCTCGCGGCGGTGGTTACCACGCCGGAAATTGCCGCGACCATCGCCCAACGCACGCACTTCAATACCTTCGGCGGCAATCCCGTCGTCTGTGCCCAGGGCAACGCGGTTCTGGAAGTGATCGAACAGGAAAATTTACAGGCTAATTCTCTCGAGCTTGGCCGACGCATTCTCGCCGGCTTGGAAAAGCTAAAAGAGAAACACGACCTCATCGGGGACGTGCGCGGCAAAGGTCTCATGCTCTGGGTCGAGCTGGTCAAGGATCGGACAACCAAAGAGCCGGCCAAAGCGGAGTGCGCTCAAGCAGTCGAGAACGCGCGCGAGTTCGGCCTGCTCCTGGGGAAAGGTGGCCTCTCTGGTCAAACTATCCGCTTCGCGCCGCCCATGTGCATCACGCCAGCAGACGCGGATTTCATCGTCGAGGCGATCGACTGTTCGCTCGCCAAGCTTTAAGCGATTGCATTCGGAGAGATCGGCTGCCGCGAACCGGGCACGATCGACCTCATCGCCTGGTTGGGCGATGGAAACAATCCGCAAAAAAATCGTCTCTAGCGAGCTAGAACGACGTCGCTCTTGGTCCAGTTGTGGACCTTATTGCAATGCGGGCAGCTCAATTTCGGGCTACTCAGCTTGGTCGACTCCCACTTCGCTTCTTCGACCGTTTTACCGGTCGGCGTTAATTTTCCCGTGGACGGGCAGCGGACCAGAATCCGTTTAATCACGGGTCCGGTCGGCTCTTTCACCGATCTTCGTGGCATCATGTTCATCATTAGAGGCGGTATACGATTCGTGCTTTTTCCATGTCGTAGGGGGACATTTGCATTTTGACGCGATCTCCAATGGTGAGGCGGATAAAGCGTTTCCGCATCTTTCCGGAGATGTGTGCGAGAACCTGGCGGGCGTTGGCGAGCTCGACCCGGAACATCGTTCCAGGCAGAACGGAGGTAATAGTACCTTCCACTTCGATCGCTTTGTCAGAGTTCATTCCGTGTGAAATGCGAACCGGCGCCCACTCGCGTGAGCGCCGGCCGCAGAATTCCATCGTTAGCGACGATTACCGGAGTAGTTCCGGTTGTCGCCACCGCCACCGCCGCTGAACGGACGCGGACGCTCTTCGCGCGCGCGCGCTTCGTTCACGGTCAAGGTGCGGCCGCCGATTTCTTTGCCATTTGTGGCAGCCATCGCGGCTTCAGCCTGCGCTTTGTCATTCATCGTGACGAACGCAAAACCGCGCGATTTGCCAGTCATGCGATCCATCATTAATGCGACTTCGCTGACGGGGCCGTGCTGCTCGAAAAGATCCTGTAGATCGTTTTCTGTGGTCTCAAAAGAGAGATTACCAACGTATAACTTCATGTGATTTGATTTGGAAAATACTGCCAGCCTCAGAGCCGTTCCCGGGAATCGGGTTTCAAATCACTGCCAGGAGAACCCGGCGAACGATCTACCACGCAACGAACAAACAGAATGTCCAATAACGCGGGACTATCGCTCGCTTTTGCCCGAATACAAGGAGCTCGCGGGCCGGCCCTTTCTGATGCCGTGATCGGGTAGTCTGGTGATCGCGTCGTCTATGAGCGAAGAGCTATTCTTCGTCTGCGATCTCGGGCTTTGGCAACTCCTCCGCCAGTTCGATCTCCGTCACTTTCCCGCCGACATCACGATGCGCGCTCAGGCGCATTTTCCGGTAGGGCTCTTCCCGCTCCGAAAGGAAGAGAATCTGCGTAACGTCGCCGTTACTGGTGATGTCGTTGAAGAAATTATTGAGCGGTTTGCCTTTCGTGGCCTCTTTCCAGGCAGCGAGGATGTCTCGCGGCGGAATGGGCGACGTGCCGGTGACGAGAAGCCGCACTTCCTCGTTGACAATTTTCTTCGCGGGCGTGCCGGCGGCCTTAAATTGCGGCGTGGCCGGCATCCAATCCGGGAACGCCGTCGGCTCTGGCGCTTCGACTTGTTTCTTGAGCGCGGCGTCGAGTTTCGCCTTTTGCTCCTTTTCCTTGGCTACCATCTCCGCCATTTCTTTTTTCGAGTCGGCTTCCATTTGCGCGAGCTTCTTCTTCGCCTCTTTCGGGTCGACTGGCTTGCTCGCTTTCGCGGCCTCCGTCTCCTGTAACTTTTGCATTTCCTTCATCATTTTGTTGATGTCGGTGTCCGTTCCTTCGTCCTGACTGCGCGCTATCGGCGTGAGCAGGAAAGTTCCAAGAGTAAGGGCGATCAATACTCGCGCGTTCGTATTCATGGGACGACTCTACCGATCGTCCTGACCGATAGGCAAACAAATCCCTGCGTGCGACTTGCTACGGCTTCTTCTCGCGGAGGCGAGGGCCACCGCCAGCGCGAGCAACGCGATCAGTACAAGGATCACAGACAGCACGATCTGATCTTGCCGGCGCGCGCGCCGCTGCGCTGTCGCGTAGGGAATGCGCGTGAACGAGATCATGGTGTAGAGCGGCAGGAAAACGCCCGGCAACATTCCTTCGAGAAAATGATCGAGCTTTTTTCTCGCGCGGAAAGTACGCGACGCCGTCTTGTCGCGCATCTCGACGAAATTTGAGACCGCGAGATCGGCGAGCGCGTCGGCATTTTCTTTCCGGCGCGCGAAGAATGCGGCGAAGGCTTTCTCGCGCTGAGCGGGAAACTCGGCGAGGCATTCGTCCATCACCACGCAATCTTCGAAGGCCGCGTTCATGCCTTGCCCGTAAAACGGCACCACCGCATGCGCCGCGTCGCCCAGCAGCGCGATCTTGTCGCGAAAATACCACGGCGCGCACCGCACGGTCACGAGCGAGCCGGTCGGATTTTCACGATACTCGCTCAGCAGCTCCGGCATTAACGGCACCGCGTCGGGAAATTCCTCCTCGAAAAACGCGCGCACTGCGTCGTCGTTTTTGATCGTCGCAAAACTGCGCGCGCCTTCGAATTCCCAAAAGAGCGTACAGGTAAACGAGCCATCGGGATTAGGCAGCGCGATCATCATAAAACTTTTGCGCGGCCAGATGTGGAGCGCGCTTTTTTCCATGCGAAAGGAGCCGCCGGTCGCGGGCGGAATGGTCAATTCCTTGTAGCCGTGCGCGAGATAACTCTCGTCGTAGGCGAAGTCCGGTACCTTCTCCCGCATCGCCTGGCGCACGGCGGAATAGGCGCCATCGACGCCGATGATCGCGTCGCTTGTCGTTACCATCTCGTCGTTAGACGACGCGTTCACGAGATGCGCCGCCGGCCTTTCGAGATCGACGCCGATGCATTTTTGATTGAAATGCACGCGCACGTTTGGATAACGCAGCGCGGCGTCGAGCGTCGCGGTATTCAACACGCCGCGGCCGATCGAGTTTATATATTTGTTCGGATCGCGATCGTAGGAGCTGAAATGCAGCGCACCCGATTTCGCGTGAATGATACGGCCGCGCATCGGAATCGCCTCTTGCAGCACTTCTTCGGCGATGCCGAGCTGGGCGAGCGCGTGAATGCCGCGGGTGGAAAGCGCGAGATTAATGGAGCGACCGCCGACGGTGTTGCCCGCGCGCGGGTCGGGGCGCCGCTCGAAAAGCTCCACCTCGTACCCGCGGCGGCCGAGGTATCCGGCCAGCAACCCGCCCGCCAGTCCGCTGCCGATGAGAGTGAATTTCGCAGCCATGCGCAGAAACATTTAGCAGCAGATGGCGGCGAGCGTAGCGGGAAATCCGTTCGCCGGGCCAGCACGCCGGCGGCCAAGTGGCACCACGGCTGCTAGGATGATAGCCAGCCCGATGAATTTTCCCCCCGAAGGCGCCGAGCCGGCCGCCAATTCGCTGAAGCTCAAAGCGATCCTTGTCGTCGATGACGATCGGCAGCTCGCGGCCGCGCTGCAGTGGATCCTGATCGACGAAAATTACCTTGTCGACGTCGCCTACGATGGCGAAGAGGCGATGCTAAAAGTAAAGGCGCACGACTACGACGCGATCGTCTGCGATTTGAAAATGCCGCGGCTGCGTGGCGACGAATTTTACCTGGCGGCGCGCAGCATTCGACCTGATCTCGCTGATCGCTTCATCTTCATCACCGGTTTCGCGGCGGACTCCGCGATCCATCGTTTTCTCAGCGATCAGGAAGTAAAATACCTGGTGAAACCGTTTCCCGTGCAAGGCTTGATCCGCTGCGTGAAAGAAATGCTCTGCTAACGAAGAAATTCCGGCAATCCGCCTCGTGGGGATTATCTTAAGGCCGCATGCACGAGAGTGATTCGGCCGGGCAACGGGATCACAGACAGCGCGATCTGGAAAGCCTGATTCCCGGCGCGCAACCGCCGCCGGAAGAGGAGCCGGCCAAATTCAAAACGCCGGAGCAGGTCGCCGCGGGCATGAGCGCGTTGACGCAGAGCGTGAAATTTACGCTGCGCGAAACGGGTCTCACGCGCGGGATCGGCGATTGGCTCAAGGTCAACAAAAAGGACGGGTTCGATTGCCAGAGTTGCGCATGGCCGAGCCCGGACGAGCACCGCAACGTCTTCGAGTTTTGCGAAAGTGGCGTGAAAGCGCTGGCCAGCGAAGGCACGCGCAAACACATCGCGCCCGATTTTTTTCGCAAACATGCGATCGCGGATTTGCAGCAGCAGAGCGATTACTGGCTCGAGCAACAGGGGCGTCTCGTGCACCCGATGGTGAAACGGGAAAGCGCGACGCATTACGAGCCGATTGAGTGGGACGAAGCGTTTGCGTTATTGGCGCAAGAGCTGAACGCGCTGCCTGCGCCGGACGCGGCCGTGTTTTATACCAGCGGTCGCACCAGCAACGAAGCGGCCTTTCTCTACCAGCTTTTCGCGCGGCAATTCGGCACCAACAATTTGCCCGATTGCTCGAACATGTGCCACGAATCGAGCGGCGCCGCGATGACCGAAAGCCTCGGAGTGGGCAAAGGTTGCGTGACGCTGGAGGATTTCGAGAAGTCCGATTGCATTTTCATTCTCGGGCAAAATCCCGGCACGAATCATCCGCGCATGATGACGACGCTCGAGCGCGCGAAGGCGAACGGTGCGCGCATCGTCGCCATCAATCCGATGCCGGAGCCCGGTCTGATGCAGGTGGTGAATCCGAATCCGCAGGAATACAAAAATCCGTTGCGGTTCGTCGCGAAGATGTTGTTCAACAAAGGGACGCCGCTGAGCGATCTCTGGCTGCCGGTGCGCCTGAGCGGCGACATGGCGGCGCTGCGCGGAATGATGAAGGAGATGCTGGCCGCGGAGGAAAAAAATCCGGGCAGCGTTTTCGATCGCGCGTTCATCGAGCAATACACGATTGGATTCGACGCCTTCGTGGAAAATCTGCGCGCGACATCGTGGGACGAAATTCTCACAGCCAGCGCGCTCACGCGTGAGCAAATTCGCGCCGCGGCAGACATCGCGATCACGAGCAAACGCATCATCTGTTGCTGGGCGATGGGATTGACGCAGCACAAGAACGCGGTCGCGACCATTCAGGAAGTCGTGAATCTTCTTTTGCTCGGCGGCAACGTCGGTCGCGCCGGCGCGGGGCCGTGCCCGGTGCGCGGGCATTCCAACGTGCAAGGCGATCGCACCATGGGCATCTGGGAAAAAATGAGCGACGCGTTTCTCGATAAACTTGGCAGCGAATTTCACTTCGAGCCGCCGCGCGCGCACGGCACCGATACCGTCGATGCCATCCGGAAAATGCACGAGGGCTCCGCGCGCTTCTTTTTCGGCCTGGGCGGCAATTTTCTTTCCGCCGCGCCCGATACCGAATTCACCGCGCGCGCTCTCAGTAATTGCCGCGTAACCGCGCACGTCTCCACGAAACTCAATCGCTCGCATCTCATCACGGGTGAGATCGCGCTGATTCTGCCGTGTCTCGGCCGTTCCGAAATCGATCGCCAGGCCGATGGCGAACAATTTGTCACCGTCGAGGATTCGATGGGCATCATCAATCCGTCGCGTGGTCACACTTCGCCCGCGAGCGACCAACTGCGCAGCGAGCCCGCGATCATCGCGGGTTTGGCGAAGGCAACAATAGGAAATCGCAGCACGGTCGACTGGGACAAGCTCGCCGCGAATTACGATCGCATTCGCGAACACGTGGAGCATGTCGTGCCGGGCTTCGACAATTTTAACCAGCGCGTTCGCGGTGAAATTTTTTATCTGCCGAATCCGGTGCGCGACAAACGCGAGTTCCACAACGCCGAAGGCAAAGCGAAATTTATCTCGTCACTGCTCACCGGCCCGGCGCTCGCGCCCGGCCAATATTTGCTGATGACGATTCGCAGCCACGATCAATTCAACACCACGGTTTACGGCCTGAACGATCGTTACCGTGGCGTTTACAATGGCCGTCGCGTCATTTTCATGAATCGCGAAGACGTGAGCGCGGCCGGTTTGCAACAGGGAGAACTGGTCGACATCACCAGTCATTTCGAAGGCGAAGAACGCGTCGCCAGAAATTTCATGGTCGCGCCCTTCGATATCGCGCGTGGTTGCACCGCCGTCTATTTCCCGGAAGGCAACGTGCTCGTGCCGATCAACAGCACCGCCGATCGCAGTAACACGCCGACGAGCAAGAGCATTATCGTCACCATCGCGCCGGCTCGCGACACGGCGGAAGCGATCAGCGAAATTCAGCGCAACGCGCACGCGCGCTAGAAGTGCCTGAAGGTGGAACGCGAGCGCGTCTCGCTGGCGGCTCACAAAATCGCGCTCGGAGCGCGCGATCCACCTGCGTCTTTCCCGTTCTAAATTCAATCGAGAATGACGCGCTCGACGTGCGCGTAGATGTTGAACGCGGGCGGACGCAGAAATCCGATGAGCGTTTGATTGCATTCGCGCGCGAATTCCATCGCGAGTGTCGAGGGCGCGGAGACGGACGCGACGATCGGAATGCCCGCCGCCAGCGCCTTCTGCATGATCTCGAACGAGGCGCGGCCGCTCACCAGCAGCGCGCTTTGCCCGAGCGGAATTTTCCCATCGAGAAACGCGCGCCCGATCACTTTGTCGACGGCATTATGCCGCCCGATGTCTTCGCGCAGCGTTTGCAGATCACCGGCGAAATCGAAGAGCGCGGCCGCGTGAATGCCGCCGGTGCGCGCAAATTCGCCCTGCTTCTCGCGCATGCGTGCGGGCATTGCGAGCAGCGTGGCCAGCTCGATGCGCGCGTCGTGAGCCGACACGATCGGCGGCAATTGCTGGCGAATGGCGTCGATGCTTTCCTTGCCGCAAATGCCGCAGCTCGACGAAATCGTACCGTGCCGCGTGCCCGAAATTTTCGCCGCCGCGCCTTCCGCGAGATACGCGACGATGATGTTATCGGGGTTCCGCGCCGCGCGCGGGCGCGAGAAGTTTGTGATCGCGCTGCTTGCGCGCACGACGCCGTCCGACAGCAAAAAGCCGGCGGCGAGCTCCTCGTCGTGACCGGGCGTGCGCATCGTCGTCGCGATCGTTTTGCGACCAACGCGAATTTCCAGCGGCTCCTCCACCGTCAATTCATCGCGCAAATACTCGAGCTCGCCGTCAGCGCGTCGTCTGATGATCTGGCCTGCACCAATGCCGTGATCTTTCATCGAACTAATGTTATCTTCCGCGCCGTGGAAATCTGCCATCTATACATTTCGCCCGGGCACAATTTTGTCGGACACCACGATAGCGAAGCCGGCAATTATCCCACCGTCGAAGTCGAGAGCATCGAGTGCGTCGCCGGTCGCGGCATTCGCGGCGATCGCTTCTTCGATTACAAGGAGGCGTATAAGGGACAGGTCACGTTTTTCGCATCCGAGGTTTTCGCAGAAATGGAAGCCAGCTTGCACCTCGAAGGTTCGGCCGCGCCGGACGCGCGCCGCAACGTGATCACGCATGGCGTTGATCTGAACACGCTCATCGACCGCGAATTTGAAGTGCAGGGGGTGAAATTTCTCGGCACCGAAGAATGCCGGCCGTGCCGGTGGATGGATCACGTGTTCAAGCCCGGCGCGCTGGAGTTTCTACGCGGCCATGGCGGCCTGCGCGCGCGGATTATAAGCGACGGAACTCTGCGCTCCACGACGACGGTCGCCAGCGCGTGAGCCGCTATTTTTCTTCGCGAATCGTCTCGTAGACCTTCGACGCGCCGTAAAACAGGACGGCGGGTTTGAGCAGAATGAAAACCAGGCGCAGCAGGCCGGAGAGCACGCGACCGACGGGCAGCCGATTCAGGATCACGCCGGCAAGAAAAGCGTAGAGGAGCGATTGCGCCGGTTTCTCGCGCACGAAGTCCTCCGTCTGCGCGGCGATTTCGGAAAATTGGTCCTGCGCGTAGCGGATGCCGCGCTCGGCGATTTCGGTTGGGTCCTGCATAATATCAATTCGATCCTTGGGGCGAGTTCGCGTGTCTTTTCAGCGCAACGACAGCCAGATCGTGCTGGCTGCGCTGCCCGGCGGAAATTCCACCGGCGGCGGCTCGCGGTGAAACTTTCCAGCGCGCCGGCTGCCTTTCAAGGAAAACCTCGCCATCACTTCCAGCGCGCGACCGTCGAGCGCAGTGCAATTCGTCGAAAGGAGGAGACGGCAATCGCGATCGGCCACTTCCAGCGCGAGCAGGAGCAGGCGCTCGAAATCGGATTGCACCTGGAAGGCTTTGCCGCTGCGCGAACGCGAGAACGTCGGCGGATCGAGAATGATCATGTCGAACTTTTCGCCTTTGCGGTCGAGCCGCGGCAGCACGTCGAAAACGTCGTCGGCGATGAAACGATGCCCGGCGGCAGACAGCGAGTTCAGTGCGAAGTTTTCGCGGCCGCGTTCGAGGGATTTGCGCGAGATGTCGATGCTGAGTGTTTCCGCGCCCTGGGCCGCGCCCGCCACGGAAAACGCGCAAGTGTAGGCGAAACAATTAAGCATCCGCTTCGTCGTCACTTCGCGCACGAAGCGGCGGTTCTCGCGTTGATCGACGAAGAGCCCGACGGAATAACCGCTGCTGAAGTCGATGCCGTAGCGCAGATGTCGCTCCGTCGCGACGCCGCGCCAGTCTTCGCCGTCGTCGCCGAAAAGCAGCTTCGGATGTTCGCGCTCGGCATTTTTGATAGGCAGAAAGCGCCCGAACATGCGCGCGAGCGTGAAGTTTGCCGTTTTCGCCCATAGGAAAAACTCGGTGCTCAGGCGTTCGCAGGCGGCAGCGGTTTTGTAAGAAACGAGCACGTCGCGACCGAAACGCTCCACCCGGCCATCCGGCATGGTGCAGAGGCGATGCGCATCGGTGCGTTCCGCCTCGAAGGCGCGCAAAAGTTCCTGATCGATCCAACCCGTCTTCACATCGTGCTGTCTATGATTCAATCGGAAGTGGCGCCTCGTCTTGCCGCGTCTCATTCACAAGTTAAGCTCGGCGCGATGCAGCGTATCACCGTCCGCGTTCCAGCGACGACCTCGAATCTCGGGCCGGGCTTCGATTGTCTCGGCGCCGCGCTGGCGCTGCACAATCGCGTGCGAGTTACGCGCGGCGATAAAGGCAGAATGCCGCCGATCGCCGCCGCGGCGGCGCGGAAATTTTTCGCGCGCACCGGCGCGAAGCCATTTTCATTTCGCTGCGAAATCGACGGCGACGTGCCGATGGGGAGGGGACTCGGCAGCAGCGCGACCGTGCGCGCCGGCGTCGTCGTTGCGCTGAACGAACTGGCGCGCACCGATCTTAGCCGACTCGATCTGTTTTCGCTGACGGCTGTGCTGGAAGGTCATCCCGATAACGCGGCGCCCGCAATTTTCGGCGGCTTTACCGTCGCGCGCGGCGAAAGCGTGCAGCGTTTCCAGATCGATCGCGCTCTGCATTTTGTCTTGCTCGTGCCCGCGTTTGCAGTCGAGACGGCCAGGGCGCGTCGCCTGTTGCCGAAGAAAATCTCGCGGCTCGAGGCCGTGCGCAGCGCGGGCAACGCGGCCGCGATCACCGCCGCTTTTGCCACGCGCGAGTACGAAAAGCTCCGTGGCTCGTTTCGCGATGGCTTGCATCAGCCATTTCGCAAAAAGCTGGTGCCGTTTTTAGACGACGCGATCACGGCCGCAGAAAATGCGGGTGCGCTCGGCGCGTTTCTCAGCGGGTCCGGTTCCACCATTTGCGCGATCGCGCTGGCTGAAGCCGGGAAAATCGGTCGTGCTATGCGTCGTGCGTGCCCGACTGAGGCCGACATTCGGATCGTGCACGCAGACAACCGCGGCGCGAGGATTGCGCGATGAGCCGCTCTTTGGAAAACCTCGAGCAGTTCGCGATCGAAGTGATCTTCGAACGGCGCGGTGGTTTTCGCGCGGCGCTGTTGCGCGGGCTGCTCTACGCGCTCTCCCGCGTCTACGAGCGCGTGGTGCAATTGCGGCTCTGGCTCTATCGCAAACGCATTCTGCGCGAGCGCACGCTCGGTTGCCTCGTCATCAGCATTGGCAATCTCACGGTCGGCGGCACTGGCAAGACGCCGATCGTGGAAAAATTTGCGCGCGCGTTGCAAGGCGGCGGGCGTCACGTGGCCATTCTGAGCCGCGGCTACAAGAGCGTGCCGCGCCAAACACCACGCGCGCGTTTTCCGTTCGCGCCGAAGACGCCGGAGCCGCCGCGCATCGTTTCCGACGGAAAATCGCTCTTACTCGACTCGCTCACCGCGGGCGACGAGCCTTATATGCTCGCGAATAATTTGAAAGACGTCGTCGTGCTGGTGGACAAAGACCGCGTGAAGAGCGGGCTGTTTGCCATCGAGCACATGAATGTCGACACGCTGTTGCTCGACGACGGCTTGCAATATCTGCATCTCAAGCATCGGCTCGATATCGTGCTGATCGATCGCCAGGCGCCCTTCGGAAACGAGCATTTGCTGCCGCGTGGCACCTTGCGCGAGCCGCCGCGCAATCTGCGCCGCGCGAGTTACATCTTCATCACCAAGAGCACGGGCGAATCAAACGCGGATTTGATCGAACGCATTCGCCGCTACAACCGCACCGCGGAGATCATCGAGTGCGCGCACAAGCCGTTGCATCTGCAGAATGTTTCGACCGGTGAAATCGAGCCGCTGGGAAAATTAGCCGACGCGTTCGTTGGCGCGTTGAGCGGCATTGCCGCGCCGCAAAGTTTTGAAGGCGGCCTGAGCGCGCTCGGCGCGAAGATCGAGATCGCGAAACGCTACGCCGATCATCATCGCTACACCGAGCAGGAGCTGCGCAGTTTCATCAATCGCTGCGTGCGCCGCGACCTCGCCATGGTGGTGACGACGGAGAAAGACGCCGTGCGTTTTCCATTGCTGGGAAAAACAGACATCCCGATCTATTTTTTGCGGGTGGAGATCGAAATCCTGAGCGGGCACGAATCGTGGGAGCATTGCGTCGCGCGCATTTGCCAACCGCAGCCAGTGCTCTCGCCCGAGCGTTTCTTTGCGTAGGTTTTGGTCCGCAGATTGGTTGAGGCCCAGAGACGCATTCCTATTTCATAATCAGCGAAATCAGCGAAATCTGCGGATAAGAAATGCCTGTGAAATCTGAACTCGTCGTCGGCGGCAAGAGTTTGCCCGTCTCGAATCTCGACAAGGTGCTTTATCCGAAAACGGGATTCACCAAGGGCCAGGTGATCGATTACTACATCCGCATCGCGCCGGTGCTGCTGCCGCATTTGCGCGATCGGCCGTTGACGATGAAGCGGTATCCGAACGGCGTGGAGGGCGAATTTTTCTACGAGAAAAATTGTCCGTCGCATCGGCCGAAATGGGTGAAGACGGCGCGCGTCTGGAGCGAGGGCAACGAGCGCAATATCGATTTTTGTCTCGCGCAGGATCTGCCGACGCTGGTGTGGGCGGCGAATCTGGCCGATCTCGAATTGCACACGTCGCTCTCGCGGAAAGGGAACATCGCGCGGCCGACGATGATGGTGTTCGATCTCGATCCCGGCGCGCCGGCCGACATCGTGCAGTGCTGCCAGGTGGGCGTTTGGCTACGCGATCTGCTGGCGGGATTGAAATTGAAAGGCTTCGCAAAAACGAGCGGTTCGAAAGGGCTGCAAGTTTATGTGCCTCTGCATACGCCGGTGACGTATGACGAGACGAAGGCGCTATCGCGTGCGCTGGGCGAATTGCTGGAGCGCGCGCATCCGAAGCTGGTAACGTCGAAAATGGCGAAGGCGTTGCGCAAAGGAAAAGTGTTCGTCGATTGGAGCCAGAACGACCAGCACAAGACGACGATCAATGTTTACTCACTGCGCGCGAAAGAGCAGCCAACGGTTTCGACACCGGTGACGTGGAACGAAGTCGAGCAGGCGCGGAAAAAGCCGCTCGTGTTCACTTCCGCGCAAACGCTTAAGCGCGTCGAAAAACTAGGCGACCTCTTCGCGCCGGTGGCCAAGCTGAAACAGAAGTTGCCGAAGCGCTGGTCGCTCGACTAGACGGACGGTTCCGGCTCAGCCGGCGGCGGAGACATGCCGCGCAGCCGCATTATGCGCCGGTGGCGCTCGCGCATTTTCTCCATTTTTTGTTTTTGCTCGGGCGTGAGGAAAGCCGCGATCTCGTTATGCGTGCGCTCGAAGATGGCGGCGACATCGCGTGCCGTTTTGCGGCGAATGTCATTCAGTTCGCGCGACGTGCGATCGATGGTCGGCTGCGCCTGCTTCATCTGCTCTGGCGTTAATCCGATGGCGCGCAGCTCGCGCTGCATGTGCGCGGCGAAACCGCGATGCGCGTGGCGAAAAAAGAAACTGGGCGGATGCAGGCCACCGAGAAATCCGAGCGCGAGGCCGGCGCAAAAAACGAGCAGGAACGCGATGATGAGACGCCAGCGCAGAGAAGTGTTCATTCGTCGATATTCGATTGGATGGCGTTGTCGGCCATGGTGTATTCTGAAGGAAGATCGTTCGACGACGCCGAAGCCTGGTAGAGCCCGGCGCCCGTCAGCGCGATCACAGCCAGCGCGATCATGGCGACGCGACGCGTGAGGAGGGCGATAAAACGATCCGGTGCCGCACTCCGGGCGAGCGCGAGCACACGCGTGTCGAAACCAAATGGCATGGCTGCGGGCGCTTCGCTTTCGCCGGCGGCCGCCTGCAACAGGCGCTGTAGAATTCTGTCGTTCACAGCAATGCTCCTATTTGCTTACGCAGTTTTCGGCGCGTGCGGAAGGCCGTGACCTTGATGGCCGACGCGCTGTAGCCGGTAATTTTCTGAATTTCAGCGACACTCTTCTCCTGCAAATAGAGCAGATCGACCACCAGCCGCTCCAACGGTTTCAACGAGTCGAGCAACTTCGCGACGAGATCGCGCGCGGCCAATTTATCGGAGATCGCGTCATCGGTGCTGGCGATATTCTCCAGCATCGCGACCTGTTCTTCGCTCAAATCGGCGTGGCGCAGTTCGGGGCGCGTTTTCTCGGAAGCGAGCTGATTCCGGCAGGTGTTCACTGCGATGCGCGAGACCCAATGCGAGATCGGCGCTTTGCCGGAGTATTGGCTGAGGTGTTGAAATACTTTTACGAAAATCATCTGGCAGAGGTCCTCTTCGGCAGCACGTTGTGGCCGATAGCCGCGCACGATTTTTGCCACCAATGGATAAAGCTGAGCGATGAGCTCGCGCGCAGCGCCGTCATCGCCCTCGCGCGCACGATCCACCAGAGCGCATTCATCCGCATCCATGTCTCGAGCAATGTATCCACACTAAAGGGGATGACTGAAAGCACGCGGGTGCGGTTACAAAAAAGTTTTATGTAACCGCGACGGGCGGTGCCGGGTCATGAGTAGGACAAGGCGCACCATGCGCCGCTAGTAAGAACACAAATATGAAAAAGACATTAATGACATTCGCCGTCGCGCTTTCGCTCGGCGCATTTGCCTACGCTCATCCGGGTGGCCCGCGGGGACATCATCGCGATGGCCTGGATAGCCTAACCAAGGATCTAAACCTGACCGCCGATCAACAGGCGAAAGTTCAGCCGATCCTCGATGCGGCCAAGCCCAAACTGCAGACGATCCGTCAAGACGCTATGTCCAAGGCGAAAGCGGTGCTGGATAACTCCGTCGCGCAGATTCGCCCGCTGCTCACGAGCGACCAGCAGACCAAACTCGACGCCATCATCAAGGCCCGTCAGGACATGATGAATGCGGCGAAGGAATTGCACGCGGCGAAATCGGAATAGCGATAGCCGTGAGAAAGTGGGCGGCGCTCGAGGGAGCGCGTCTCGCTTTCGTGATGGCCACTTGACGGTGAACCACGACGAGCCTTTCGTCGCATAGGTGATAAGCTGAGGCGCCCCTCCAACCCGCGCAGAATTTTATTTTTCCAGACGGTCGGATTCCTCTGCATTATTACGCTCTCCTGGCTGGACGAACTGATCAATTTACCCGACCGGATTTTCGGCGGGAACAGCACTTCCAATTGGCGCGAAGCGGCGCTCGAAAGTGTGGTGGCGATTGCCATCTGGATTCCGTTGCGCCTCATCACCCAGCGTCTGCTCACCCGATTGCATCACTATGAGAAATTTCTGCGCATGTGTGCCTGGTGCCGGCGTCTGGATCGGGACGGAACATGGTTACCAATTGAAAAATATTTCGCGCAGGGATTTGATGTGCGCACTTCGCACAGCATTTGCCCAGAGTGCGAGACCGCGAATTTTCCCGATCGACGCGGTGCCGGCGCTCACCTCAACGAATGACTGCGCGCTCGCCGAAGTGGGCGGCGAGATCCCGCAGGTGCTCGTCCATATATTTGGTCGGGCCGAAGAGCTGCGACAACACGCGGAACATCGCCTCCTTCATGGTCGAATGCTCAGTCAGCACGATCATGGAGCCGTTGTTTTCCGGTGTGATCTCGTAGCTCCAACTGCCGACGAACGGGCCGCCGGAATCGCCCATCGTCCGCACCAGGTGCCGCGGCGGCACGCTCTGCGTGGTCGTGACTTCCATTACCATCCCGCTCTTAAAGGTCTGGCGCGAAACTTCTTTGCCGTCGACCGGCGGCAGCATTTCCACCTTCTCCAAACTGTGATTCCAGCCCGGCATATTCGGAATGTCGGCGAGCGCGGCGAAGACTTTCTCCGGCGGTTGCGCCAGCGTGAGCGTGCGCACGTGGGTTTGTTCGGCGGGGATCATCATGCCGGCCAAATACGCGATCAAGGTCAGCACAATAAGCGCGCTGAATATTCCGAGAATCCATCTCATGCCGGAATTTCAGCCCAACGAATTGCGTGCGAACAAGCAAAAATGAATTTTTGCGGCCAGCAGGATTTCGGTTGAACAAACAAGATGCGCCTGAAAGCAGCCGTTTTTCTCGTCGCCGCAATATTTCTCCAGCGCGCGGAAGCAGCCGACCAGATTTGCCAAACATGGCTCGCCCAGGACAAAGCGGCCAAGATCGAGATTTATCAAACCGGCGAAACCTTCGCGGCGAAGATTGTGTGGCTGAAGGAGCCCGATTTTGAAGGCAACCCGAAAGTCGATTTTAACAATCCTGATGCGGCGCTTCGGAGCCGGCCCGTCCTGGGGTTGGTCGTGCTGAAAAATCTGCGCAAGAGCGGAAGCCCAAACGTCTACGAAGGCGGTCGCATTTACGATCCGAAGAACGGCAAGACCTACGATTGCCGCATCACATTCTCCGGCGACACGCTCGCGCTGCGCGGCTACGTCCTCGGCCTGCCGCTGTTTGGTCGCACGGCCACGTGGACCGCGGCGAAAGAATAGCGCTACTCGAAGCGCAACGCTTTCACCGGATCGAGGCGCGCGGCGAAATACGCCGGAATCAGCGCCGCGAAGGAGCAGATGAAAAACGCGCTGATGCAGATTATCGCGACGTCGCGCGGAATCACTTCCGCCGGAATCTGCGAGAACTGGTAGACTTCGCGCGGGAAAATCTCGATGTGCAAAGTCGACGCCAGCCATTGGCTGAATTCATTGCGATAACGGATCAGCGTCATCCCCGCGCCGAGGCCGGCCAGCGTTCCGAAAAGCCCGACGACCATGCCTTGCCCAAGAAACACCCACACGATCTGCGCGATGTTCGCACCCAGCGCCTTCATGATTCCGATTTCGCGCCGCTTTTGCACCGTCACCGTAATCAGCGTGCTCATAATGCCGAAGGCCGCGACTACGATGATGAAGAAAAGCAGAAAAAACATCACCGTGCGTTCGAGGCGGATCGCCTCGAAAAATTGCCGGTTCATATCGATCCACGTTTGCGCGAATTCCGGCGGCGGCAGGAAATTTTCGATCTCGTGCTTCACCCGCCCGGCCGCGTAGGGATCGTTCGTGCGCACGGTAATGCCGTGGAGCGCGTCGCCTAAACCGTAAAGTTCCTGCCCGATAAAAATCGGCACGAGCATAAATTCCGAGTCATGCACGTAGTGTCCGGTTTCGAAAATGCCGGTGACGGTCAGCTCTTTAGGCAGCACGATCTGCCGCAATTCCGACACCGCCTGCTTCTCTTCCTCGCCCGTCGCGTTCTCGAGTTTCTTAATGTGATCGAGGATTTGCCCGAGATTGCCCGGCGAATAAACCGTCACCTTCTGGCCGACGTGCACATTCAATTTTCGCGCCAGTTCCACCCCGAGCACGCAATCGTCGCCGCTCAGATCGAGGCTGCCTTCTTTGATGAATTTGCGCAGCGGAATTACTTTCTCCTCCTGCTCGAGATCTATGCCGCGAATCATCGGCGCCAGCCGGCGATTCTGGAATTCCACGATCACCGGCCCTTGGATGTAGGGCGCGGTCGCGACCACACCCGGCACGGCCTGGATTTTCGGAATCAGCTCGCGCCAATTTTCCATCACGTCTTCGCTCGAGACGAGCACGTGCGCGTCGAAGTCGATCACTTTCTGCCGCAGCTCGCGATCGAATCCGGTCATCACCGCGATGACGAGAATGAGCACTGTCACGCCGAGCGTTACGCCGAGCACGGAAATGAGCGTAATGATTGAGAGAAACGTGCGCTTCGGCTTCAGATAGCGCAGCGCGAGGAAGAGACTAAAAGGCAGGCTCAAGCGCGGTAACGGTTGTCGGAAAAGTCATCGATTCCAAGCGGAATCGCAGCTGCCAGTGAACGCTGCAAGACATCGGTAGGGCGACGCTCCGCGGAGCCGCGGGAAAAGGCTGCCGGCTCGACGGAGTCTCGCCCTACCAAATTACTTCCGCGGCGCTCAACCCTCCAGCGCGTGCGCCTGCAAATCTTCCAAGGTCACGAATTCCAACGCCGACGCGTGCGTCGCTTCGAGATCGACCGGCGGTGCGACCCCGCGGTCGAGCGCTTCCTTCCAACGCGAAACGCACACGCACCATTTGTCGCCCGGATTCAAACCAGAAAAACCCCACTCCGGATGCGGCGTCACGAGATCGTTTCCCGAGAGCACGGAGAAATCGAGAAAGTCGCGCGTCATCATCGCGCAGACGGTGTGCAAGCCGACATCGCCGGGCCCAGTTTTGCAAAAACCGTCACGATAAAAACCGGTCAGCGGATCGCGGCAGCAACATTGCAGATCGCTCCCCAGCACATTCGTCGGCATGCGAGACCATACACGGCAGCGCTCTCTTGCCGAGCGGAGGCCTCACGCGTGAGATTGGCGCGTGCACGAGGCGTTCGTTTACTGGTTGTTGTCGGAAGAAAAAGCGCGCGCGCATTTTGCCAGAATCATCGGCGAACTCAGCGAGCGTTTTGATGCGCCGGTGTTCGAGCCGCATCTCACCTTGCTCGTCGCGCCGGCGACGTTGCATGCGCCGGGCGAGATTCTGCGCGGGATCGCGTCGCCTAAGATCGCGCTGTCTGTCGACCGAGTGGCGACGAGCGATCGTTTCACGAAAACGTCGTTCGTGCGTTTTCGAAAAAAGACTGAGCTGCAAGAATTAGCCGACACGGTGGTGCGCGCCTGCGGTCTTCCGGCGCAACGCGTCGCCGATCCGCACGTCAGCTTGCTCTACGCCAACGTCGACGGCGAAACGCGCCGGACGTTAGCCGACACGATCACCTTGCCGTTCGCCGAGGTTTTCTTCGATGCGCTTTGCGTGATGCGTTGCGCGTTGACGGTGGCGATAGGCGAGGCGATGCGCGCGTGGGAACGCGTCGCTTTCTCTACATAGAAACGCCGGAAGCATGCGCCTCCGGCATTCCATGTGCGGTTGAGAATTCCGTTATTGCGGTTGCGTCTGTGCGTCGTGCTTTTGCGTGTAGATGCGTGAGCTGATGCCGTTCAACTCGGCATTGATTTTGGACCGCTCGGCGTCGGTGAGTTTGCCCCCATTCGCGTTGCGATCGGACGCGATTTGCCCGCGCAGATACGTTTCACGCGCTTCGAGTCGCGAGGCCTCGGCCGGCGTCAACGCGCCGCTTTTGATGCCTGCGGCGATGCGGTCCTGCTGATTTTCGACGCGGCCGCCGACTTCCGGTTTCGGCGTCGTGGTCTCGGTCTGGGCGTCATGCTTTTGCGAATAAATCGAACGGCTCAGTTTGTTCTGCCGGTGATTCAATTGCGCCGCTTCCGTCTGCGTGAGATGGCCGCCGTCGGCCGCGCGATCGTAACGTTCGGTTTGTTTCAGGCGCGATTCGCGCACCTCGAGACGCGCCGTTTCGCGCGACGTGAGCTGGCCGGAGGTGACGCCTTGGGCGATGCGATCCTGCTGGTTTTCCGCGCGCGCATTCACATGGCGCACGCGTGGATGGCGCGCGGCGTCCGCTGCATTAGCCAGCACGATGAAAGTGGAGAGGAGAGACGCGACGATAAGATATCGTCCGATTCCTTTCGCAATGGTTTGCTTCATATCACTGTAAACCCGGCCGCGCGCGGGAAGTTCCGCAGAATTTTTTTGGCGAGGGGAAACGCGCGGTTGAGAAAGCAAAACTGCCGCCGATTCTATCGCGCGTGAGCGACATTGTGGGCATCGACCTCGGCACGACCAACTCGCTCATCGGCGTGATGGAGTCGGGTTTTCCGATCCTGCTGGCCGATGAGGAAGGCGCGCGCATGACGCCATCCGTGGTGCATTTTCCGAAAACGGGCGAGCCGCTCGTCGGGCGCGCGGCGCAACGGACGCGCGCCATCGCGCCGCGGGAAACGATTTATTCGATCAAACGTTTCATGGGCGAGCCGCGCGTCGGTGGCGAAGAGATGGATTACGAGATCGTGTCGGCTGACGACGGCTTACGCGTGCGGGGGCGAGGCCAGCAATTTTCGCCGGAGGAAATTTCCGCGCTCATTCTTCGCAAATTGAAAAGCGATGCCGAGCGCGCGCTCGGTCGCGCCGTCACGCGCGCGGTCATCAGCGTGCCGGCGTATTTTAACGACGCGCAACGCCACGCGACCAAACGCGCGGGCGAGCTCGCCGGTTTCATCGTCGAGCGCATTATCAACGAACCGACGGCAGCGGCGCTCGCTTACGGACTCGAGCGTGGAAAAACGGAAACAAAAATCGCCGTCTTCGATCTCGGCGGGGGCACCTTCGATCTGTCGATTCTGAAATTGAACGAAGGAATTTTCGAAGTGCTGGCGACGAATGGAAATACGCGACTCGGCGGCGACGACATCGATCGCGCGTTGCTGGAGTTTGTGATTAAGCGCGAGCGGCTGGCGCAAGTGGATCGCGCGCGACTGCGCGAAGCCTTAATCGACGCCAAGCATCGGCTGTCGACGGAAGAGCGGGTGATGGTGCTGCTGCCTTTTGCGGGTGAAAAAAACGTCGAGATCGCGCTGTTTCGCGACGAGCTGGAGAAAATTAGCCGACCCGTTCTGGAGAAGGCGCGCTGGCATTGCGATCGCGCGCTAGCGGATGCGAACTTGCGCGCGACGGATCTGGACGAAGTGATTCTGGTCGGCGGCGCGACGCGCATGCCGATGGTGCAGCAACTGGCGCGGGAAATTTTCCAGTGCGAGCCGAACGTCTCGCAGCATCCGGATGAAACCGTGGCGCTCGGCGCGACGCTGCAAGCGGGCATCCTTTCCGGCGCGGTGCGCGATGTCGTGCTGCTCGATGTCACGCCGCTCTCCCTCGGCATCGAAACTTTCGGCGGTTTGATGAACGTGATCATTCCGCGCAATTCCACCATTCCAACGAAAGCGGGCGAAATGTTCACGACGGCGGTGAGCCAGCAGCGCGCGATGTCGCTCAAAGTGCTGCAGGGCGAACGCGAGATGGCGCGCGATAACTGGTCGCTCGGCGAATTCGAGATCGAGTTTGCGCCCGCCCCGAAAGGCGTGCCGCGCGTCGGGGTGCAATTCGAAATCGATGTGAACGGCATTTTGCACGTGCTCGCGCGGGACACGGCGACGGGCGCGGAAAAGGAACTGGCGTTGTCGAGCGCGGTGGATGTGAGCGATGAGGTGGTGGAAAAAATGCTGGAGGATTCGCTGGAGCATGCGTTCGAGGACGTGGGCGAACGGGCGCGGACGGAAGCGAAGTTGAAGGCGGAGGAAATGCTGGCGGCGATCGAGAGCGCGCTGGCTGCGATTGGCGACGCACTGCCGGCGGAAGAGCGGACGCGCATCGAGAGCGCGTCGGCTGACGTGCGCTCAGCGATGGCGGCCGAGAGTTTGCCGCGACTGCAAACGGCCAACCGCGCGCTCGATGTGGCGACGCAAAATCTCGCAGCGCTGGTGGTGGAAAAAGCGATGCGCGAGGAAACGCGCTAAGGCGAAGCGGCCGGCGAAGCGCTCGGGCTCGAGCTCGGCGATGGCTGCGACATCTGATTTTTGCGGATGGCGTCGTCCAGGAGTTTTCGCTCTTCGACGAACATTTTTTCCTTGCGGGCGGCGGTGATGAATTCCTGCGCGGCGCCGTTTTGATTGTCATCGAGCAGCAACACCGCGACGTAGACCGCGACGTGCGCCGAGTGCTCCACGTCATCGGACAGCTTGCGCAGCAAGGCGATGCCTTCGCCGGTGCGGCCTTGCGAATAGAGCGCGAGCGCCTGCGCGACAACACCAGCAGGTTCGGCCGGCGCGGCGTCGTATGCTTCCCTGGCCACGCGCACGCCTTCGTTAGTGTTGCGCTCGAGCACCAAAGAAAGGCGCGAGAACTCGGCCGCGAGCTGCGCTTCGTTCGGCGAAGTTTCGTGCAAGCGCATGGCCGTGAGATAGAGATTCGGGAGATCGTTGTCGTTGCGATAAATCGTGAACAAGGCGTCGAGCGCTTCGCGCCGGGTGAGGGGATCATGCGCGACGCGCAACCAAAGCTGCTCGGCTTCGACGTTGAAATTCCATTTCGTGGCCAGGCGCGCGAGACGAATTTCGCGAGACGGTTTTTCCTCACACGCGCGCACCGCTGCCGTCCAGAGCGATTCAAATTCCGCGTCCGCCGCGGACTGGCGCGTTTGCCGCGCACCGTAGGCCTGGTAAGCGAAACGCAGATATTCGTAATCGTTCCACGAACCGCTGCGCGTCCAGCGCCGGAGGCGAGACCAATTTTTCTGTGTGGTGAGCGCTTCGGCCACTTCGATGCTGGGCGGCGGATTGGTGGTGAGATCGGAGGGAAGCTTTTCCGTCCAGCGCAGCACGTCGGCCGACATTCCGTTCGCATTCATCCACGCGAGCAGCAGCGCGAGATCGGCGGGATTACGCGCGGCCACGGGCTTCACTTTCTCGAGCAGCGCCGACAATTTTTCCTGATCGAGCTTCTTGTAAAAATCGAGACAGAGCAGGTAATCGGAAAACGTCACCTGCTGGCTCATCTGCAAATCCTGCGCATAACGATCGGCCAGCGTGGCGTCTTTGCGGTGGATCGCGTCGTTTAACAATGCGCGCAGAGCGCCGGCGCGATGATCCGAGGATTGCGCGAGCTTTTCGAGAGTGGCGCGGGCGCTGGCGCTCTTCGCGCCGTCGGTCGATTTGATCTGCAAGGCCGCGAGATTGAATTGGTAGAGCGCGTTGCCTGGCTCTTTCTTCACCGCCGCGGCGAAGTGGCGCTCGACGCCGGCATCGTCGCCTTGCGCGCGCGCCAGCCAGCCGGCGACAACGTGATACGCAGCCGAGGCGCGATCGTGTTGCGGCACGGCATCCAACGCGCGCC
Organism: Verrucomicrobiota bacterium; assembly: GCA_030854105.1. Taxonomy (GTDB): domain Bacteria; phylum Verrucomicrobiota; class Verrucomicrobiia; order Chthoniobacterales; family UBA10450; genus AV69. Next base: position 22,673 of record JALYTV010000033.1, read on the forward strand.
GCGCGACATCGAGCTGGCCGAAACGCAGGGCAGCAGAGGCGAGATTGAGCTGGCTCTCGGAGCTTTTTTGCACGCGCGCGAGCTGCGCGCGCCACGCGATCGTATCCGGCTTGTTCTGTTTCTCGGTGGCATCGGCAAGAATCTGCAGCGCCGGCACGGAATCGGGATCGAACTGCAGCGCGTGTTGCGCGTTGGCTACGGCGTCATCGAACTTCGCGGCGGCGAGACTGGTGCGGGCTCGTTTGACCGCGCGCGCTTCCTGCCAACTGCGCGCCAGCCGCGGGCCGAAAATGAGAGCGAGCACGAGCAACGCAATCGCGCCGATGACGCAAAGGCCGACAAAGAGAACGCCTTTCGCGCGCGCGCGCTGCTGGTGGCGCGCGCTCTTGACGCGACGCCGGCGGCGTGATGGCGCATTCGCTTCTGGCATTGCTCTTCTATGGCG
>JALYTV010000033.1:23127-24956 GCA_030854105.1 Verrucomicrobiota bacterium
CTTTTCAACCGTTCACGAGGTCGCGGGCTCTGCTTCCGCCTCGCGCACGATCGGTATTTTCTCCACCCGCGCGTTCATTTCCTGGCGCAGGCGCCGGTCCCAAACGTAGCGCGCGAGCAGCACTTTGATCGTCGCGGTGAGCGGGACGGCTAAGAGCGGACCGAGCAGGCCGCCGATGAGCAGGCCCCAGACGAAAATGGAGACGATCACCGTCATCGGATGCAGGCCGACGGAATTTCCCACGATGCGCGGCGCGTAGAACAGGCCTTCGAGATTTTGTACGACGATGAAGATCAGCGTCACAATCATCGGATGCGTCCAATCGCCCCATTGCGCGGCTGCGATGAGCACCGCGGGAATCCAGCAAAGCACGATGCCGACGTAGGGAATCATGGTGAGGACAACGACAAGCAGCCCGATCAGCGCGGCGAAGTTGAGGCCCGGCGGCGGCAGGAATGAGAGGGTGATGCCGATGAGCAAACCGTCGACGAGGCAGACGAGCAGTTGTCCGCGGAAATAAGCGACGACGTAGCTATTGATCTGCAACAACACGGCCGCGACTTCGTCCTTCAGCGGGGAACTCCGCAGCGGCAGATATTCCTTCCAATGTTTCTCAATCGCGGGCCGCTCTTTGAGCAGGAAGAAAAGATAGATCGGCACCATGATGAGACTGAAAAGAAAGCCGGTCACGCCGAGGAAGCCGCCGACGCTTTTCTTCACCACATCCCAAGCGCGTGTCGTCAGCGCCGGTAATTGCTTCTCTAGGTTCGGCAATTGTTTTTGCACCAGTTCCTGGATGTGTTGCCGGTCGGCCACCGAGATGCCGGCGGGCGGCGCGGAAACTTGCAGCCGCGGCGTGGCGTCGGGTCCCGGCGAAGAAGTCGCGCGCACGCGCGGGGTGGGGGAGGAGGAGCCGAGTAACCAGCTGAGAGCGTTGCTGGTCGCTCCGCTTTTTCCTCGACCAGCGCCGAAGGCATTTTCGTAGCGGAAAATGAGATCGACTACCTGATCGCGCGCGCGGGCGGTGTAAGTGGGCAGGTCGCGCGTGGCGTTGGTTCCTTGAATCCAAATAACCGGTAAGATCCAGGCGCCGAGGGCGCCGGCAGCCAGCGCGATCACCGCGAAGACCAATAGTATTGCCTTCAACCGGCTCAAGCCGCGCCGGCATAAATACGTTACCGGCAAATCAAGCAGGTAGGCGAGGATGAGCGCGATGGCGACTGGAACGAGGATCGGTTGCAAAAAGCCAACCACATTGGCCATGATCCAAATGACGGCGATGACGATCGCGAAGAGGACGCAAACCGAGATCGCGCTGGCTGCCGACCAGATCGTCTGGCGCTGCCAAACTGTCGGGTAACGGCCGCCGCTGTTCATGGACGTGGAGTGGTGTTTGCGCTCACCTGCGTTTTTTGGCTCTCGATTTTCTGCGCGATTTCTTTGTTGGCCGGATCGAGCGCGTGCGCCTTTTGCCAGGCGGCGAGGGCATCACCGCCGCGCTTCATTTTCGCGTAAATGTCGCCGAGGTGCTCATAGACGACGGGATCTTCCTTCGGCAAATTTTTGATGGCGCTTTGCGCACTCTCCAGCGCCTGGTCGAATTTTCCCTGGCGATATTGCACCCACGCCATGCTGTCAAGATAGGCGCCGTTTGACGGATCCGCCTGTAGCGCGCGCTTCATCGCATCCTCCGCTTCATCGAGATGGGAATTCTGCTCGGCCCACATGTAGCCGAGGTAATTGTAGGCGGGGGCGGCGTTGCTCGGGTCGAGCGAAATGGCTTTGCGAAAGAGCTCGGCCGCCTTGTCATAAAGCGCAGCCTCTTCCGC
>JALYTV010000098.1 GCA_030854105.1 Verrucomicrobiota bacterium
GTCCGCTCGAGGCCATAGAGGTGCACGTTCCAATACATCCACGAACTGGGCTCGATGACGCGCTTCGCCGGATCTTTCGGACCCTGACGAATGGCGGCGACGTCTTTCTCCGCGATCAAATTTGCGGCAAGCAGCGCGCTCATCTTTTCTTCCACGAAAGCGGGGCGCTTGGTAAATTCGTGCGTCAGCCATTCGCGCATCTTTTTGCGCATGAACATCGCGTTGGTGCAGACGTAAACGATGCGGCCTTGCTCGAGCACGCCGCCGATGAGCGCTTCGATGTGCGGGTAAATGAGCGGTTCGCCGCCGCAGATGGAAACCATCGGGGCGTTGCATTCCTGGGCCGCGCCAAGGCAATCCTCGAGCGGCATCATATCCTTGATCGAGGTGGAATATTCGCGGATGCGTCCGCAACCGGTGCAAGTCAGGTTGCAGGTATGGAGCGGCTCCAGCTGGAGCACGGTGGCAAACTTTTTGGTGCCACGTAGTTTGTGACCAATGATGTATGCAGCGATCTTGGTGGTGAGCGCGAGAGGAAACCTCATAAGAGCGAGGATACTAGCCTTGCAGCCCCCTCTGTCAACCGCATGGAACGGTTGGATCGGCCGGCAAACAGCCCGCTTCTGCCTATGAAAACGGGCACCGACCGCCCATCGCAGCGCGTCGCGATTCTCGGCGCCTCGCCAAAGCCAGACCGTTATGCTTATCGCGCCTTCGCCATGCTGAAGGAATACGGCCATCAGCCGATTCCGGTGAATCCGGCGTTCACCGAGATTTCAGGCGAGCGCTGTTATGCGAATATTGCCGACGCGCCACCGCCAGTCGACACGCTCACCCTTTACCTCGGAGCCGCGCGCAGCGGCCCGCTCATCGACCAGATCGTGTCGGCTAAACCGCATCGCATCATCATGAATCCCGGCGCGGAGAATTCCGATCTCGCGCGCGCGGCGATTGCCGCAGGCATCGAAGTGATCGAAGGCTGCACCCTGGTGATGCTGCGCAGCGGCACGTTCTAGCGCATTTCCCAGCCGCGGCGGATCAGGCTCACCGCGATGGCTGCAAGCAGCAGCGAGATCAATTTCGAGACCCCGTTGAGCCCCGCTTTGCCCATCCATTTCGTGCAGCGATCGGCGTTGCGAAAGCCGATGCCGACCAGCAGCAAATTGATAAGCAGCGCGAGCAGCGTGGAAATCACGCCGACCGAGTCGACTAAAATAAGCAGCGCAGTCAGCAGCGCTGGACCCGCAATGAGCGGCATGCCGAGCGGCACGATGCCGAAGTCTTCGCCGCTGTAACGATCTTTGCCGTGGAGATCGAGCAGCTCGCGCACGGCCAGGCCGAGCAGGATCAATCCGCCGGCCACCTGGAAATCCGCCACCGTGATGCCAAGCGCCTGGAAAATAATTTTGCCGAGAAACATGAAACCAATCGAAACCCCCAGCGCGGTGACCAGCGCCAGTTCGCCTTCGCGCTGCCGCCGCGGCGTTTCCGAGCGCGCGCCGAGCCCCACAAAAATCGCCACCAGCCCGATCGGGTCGATCGCGACAAAGAGCGGAATGAACGCCAGCAAAAAATTTTCGAAGAGATGACGCATTGAATTACTGTCGCGTTTCTACACAATCGCTGCCTTTCCAGCAACTCACGCCTATGAAACTCATCCTCCTCGCATTGTCGTTTATCGCCGCTACCGCTTTCGCCGCTGATCCCGTTACCATCGATTCGTTTCGCGACGCTGAGAAAAAAGCGAACGCGATCCTGACCGTGCCGCGGTGGGAGCAGACGCCGGAGGCCGTGGCGGCCTCCGCGAAGAAATCCATCGCGAAGGCCAACAGCGCGCTCGACGCCATCGGCAAGCTCAACCCGAAGAAAGTGACGTTTGCCAACACCGTCGTGGCGCTCGACGCCGCGACTTGGGAGGCGAACAACGACGCCAGCCGCCTCGTCATCATCAAAGAGGCGAGTCCCGATCCGAAAATGCGCGAAGCCGCCGAGAAAGCGGTGAAGGAATTTCAGGATTGGGCCGTCGGAATCGATTATCGCGAGGACGTTTACAAATCGGTGAAAGCGTTTGCCGACACCAAGCCGAAGCTCGAAGGCGAGGACAAGCGTTTGCTCGAGCAGACGATGCGTGATTATCGGCGGGCGGGTTTGGAATTACCGCCAGCCAAGCGCAAGGAAGTCGAAGCGTTGCGCAAGGAGCTGGCCGCGGATGGCACCGATTTCGATTCGAATATCGCCAACGCCAAAGCGCCGGTCGTTTTCACCAAAGCCGAACTCGCCGGCATGCCGGACGACTTTTTCTCCAAGCCGGGAATCAAGACCGGCGACGCCTATACCGTGCTGGCGAACGTGACGTGGCAGTACATCGCCGTCGAAGAAAACGCCAAAAGCGAAGCGACGCGCAAGAAAATGTACATCGCGCGCCACACGCTCGCCAAAGACAACAACGTCCCGCTCCTCAATCAAATGCTCAGCTTGCGCAACAAGATCGCGCTGCGTCTCGGTTACAAATCCTGGGATGATTATCAGACGGAACCGCGCATGGCGAAGAACGCCGCGACCGCGCAGAAGTACATCGACGATCTCACCATGGGGATCGATCCGAAATTCGCCGCCGAGGTCGCCGAGTTGCAGAAAATGAAAGATGCCGACAAGGCGAACAGCATTTCGCCGCGGCTCGACGGGTGGGATTGGCGCTACTACCAGAACCAGCTCAAGAAACAGAATTACGCCGTCGATACCGAAGCGCTGCGCGTTTATTTCCCCTTCCAGAAAGTGCTCGATGGCATGTTCGCCATCTACCAGAAGATTTTCGGGCTCAAATTCACGCAGGTCACGCCGCCGTATAAGTGGGTGAGCGATCTGCAGCTCTGGGAAGTGAGCGATGCAAAATCAGGCGACCCGCTCGGCCTTTTCTACCTCGATATGTTCCCGCGCGAAGGCAAGTTCAATCACTTCGCGCAATTCGATATCATCAGCGGCAAACTGCTGGCCGATGGCCAATATCAGCGCCCGACGGTGGCGTTACTGTGCAATTTCCCGCCGCCGACAGCGGACAAGCGCTCGCTCCTAAGCCACAGCGAAGTCGAGACGCTCTTCCATGAATTCGGCCACGCGCTGCACTCGATTACCACGCAAGCCAAATACGGCCGCTTCGTCGGCACGCATGTGCCGATCGATTTCGTCGAAGCCCCGTCGCAGATGCTGCAGAACTGGGTGTGGGATAAAAAAGTGCTCGATACTTTTGCCGCCGATTACCGCGATCCTTCCAAAAAGATTCCAGCCGACACGATCCAGAAAATGAAGGAGGCGAAGCTGGCCACGGCCGGCGTTTTGTATCGCCGCCAGTTCGCTTTCGCCCAGCTCGATCTCGCGTTGCACGCGGCGCGACCCGAGAACTTGGCGCCCGAAGCGGTCGAACGTTCGAACGCCATTCTGGAGCGCGTTTTTCTGCCGATCGATGAGAGCACGACTTTTGTTTCGTACTTCGGCCATCTCAACGGCTACGACGCCGGTTATTATGGCTACGCTTGGGCGGATGCGATCGCCGCCGACATGGCAACGGTGTTCGAGAATGCGCCCAATGGTTACCTCGACGTCGACGCCGGCATGCGTCTGCGCAATGAAATTTACGCCGTCGGCGACTCCCGTGATGTGAACGAATCGATCGAGAAGTTTCTCGGCCGGAAGCAATCGGTACAGCCGTTTTTGAAAAAACTCGGCATCGACGAACCGAAGAACGACGTCGGTGAAACGAAGTAGGTGAATCCGCCGGCGCAGCGAACGGCGCGGCGTTTCGATCTGGCATTAGCCATCGCGCTCACGCTCGCATTTTTGTTTTGTCTTCACGGCATTAGCTGGGGCTGCGTCGAATGTTGGAATCGCGATGCGATGGCGCTGCGCGGCCTGCGAGGCTTGCGCCCCGGCACTTACACCAAGCCGCCGTTTCACACATATCTGAGTCACAATCTCGTCGTCTGGCCGGTGGAAGGCGCGCTCCGGCTCGCTGGTGTGCCGAAGGCGGATTGGAATCGCGCGCGGCCGCTGATTTTAATCGCCTCGCGCCTCGTCGTCGCCGCGATGTTTCTCGGCATCATCCTGCTCTCGTATCTTCTCGCGTTTCAATTTGCGGGAATTTTTGCCGCGCGTGTGATCGCATGGCTGCTCGCGACCAGCGCCGGTCTCGTCGCCTACGCGCATTTCCTCACCGCCGATATTCCCGTCATCTTCTGGATGATGGTGTCGTTCTGGTTCGCTGCGCAGATCGTGTCGTCTGACGACCGGCGCCATTATTTTTGGGCCGGATTTTTCGTCGGCCGCTGAACGGAGTTCGCTGCCGCGCCACCGCCACGAAATACAACGGGCTAGCTGTCGGCCTTGCGCTGGTCGCCGCGCATTTCATGAAAACGGAAATGCGCGGCTGGCTGCGGCACGTGTGCGATCGGCGACTCGTGATCGGGCTGGCTATGGTTCCAGTCGGCTTCCTCGCCGGCGCGCCCCTCGTTCCCTTCGAGTTCCATAAATTCGTGCGCGAATTCATGTTCAACTACGTCGTCACTCCGCGCTACGGAGGCCAGACGGGACATCTCGGCTACGTCGATTTTCTGCTGCGCCTGCCGGAGCTCGTCGGAATTCCCGGCGCGTTGTTTCTCATCGCGCTCATCCTTATTTCCATCGGTGTCGTGCTGAAACGCTGGGCACGCGCGGACACCGCGAGGCAGCTCTTCCTTGTCTCGGGCGCCGTGGTGTTGCTCTACACGCTGAAGATCGGCGCGTTCCCGCGGGTGCAGACGCGCTTCGCTCTGCCGCTCGTGCCATTTCTTTTGCTGATGGCCGCGCCGGCTTTGCAATTGCTCGCGCGATGGCGCTGGCTCATGGCGCTGGCCGCGCCGCTGTTCCTTTACAATTGCGTTTGCAGCGCGCTCGTCGGCCAGCGTTTTAATAGCGACCCGCGCCACGACGCGCTCACCTGGATGCAACAGCACCTCGCGCCGCACAGCGTGATCGAGTCGAGCGCCGGCTCGCCGCACTGGGATCTTTTGCCGGGCCTGCACATTCGCGAAATCATTCTCAACAACACGCCGCTCCCGCGGCCCGCCGACGACACTGTTCTCGACCTCCGCTTGCCTCACGCCAGCGGTCGCAACGAACTTTTCCAGAAAATTTTCCGTGACAATCATTGGGTCGCCGACTCGCTCAGCAAGATCGAAAGCCCGGTCGACGATTCGCTTTTCACCGCCGCCGCCCTGCGCGAGCGCCGGCCAGCCCTGGTGACCATTCATTCGAGCGATCGCGAAGTTCCGGACGCGGCCGTGCGGCATTACTACGATGCGCTGCTCGCGGGCGAATTTCCTTACACGATCGTGTACGACGCAACTTCCCCACCCGCATCTCGCTGGATTTATCCTCGCGAGATCGATTTTCTCGTCGGGCGCATGACGATTCTGGCGCGACGCAACTAAATCATCCCGCGCGATCGCGCGGCGTTTCCTGCAAGTTTGCGCGAGGGGATCCCTCGGCGTCGCTCGGGGTGACACTCTCTTTGATGCGATGTATCGGTAGACGACACGATCATGAAAACGATTCTCATCTTTCTCGCCCTCATCGTTTCGCTGCCGGCGGCATTCGCCGATGATGCGGAAACCGAACGCCTTCAGCCGTCGCTCGATGCCATCACACCCGACGGCATGCTGGCGCACATCAAAGTGCTGGCGTCGGATGAATACGAAGGCCGCGCGCCAGGTTCAAAAGGCGAAGAGTTGTCGATCAAATACATCAGCGATCAATTTAAGCAGCTCGGTTTGAAGCCGGGAAATCCGGACGGCAGCTATTTCCAGGAAGTGCCGCTGGCCGGGATCACGAGCACGCCGAGCGCGTCGTTTCACGCCGGCGGCATAAGAATCGCGCTCACCTACCCGGATGATTACGTCGCCTCTTCCGCGCGTTTGCAGGACGAAATCAAAGTCGAGAACTCCGACATCGTTTTCGTCGGCTACGGCATCGTCGCGCCGGAATACGGCTGGGATGATTACAAGAATGTCGACGTGCGCGGCAAAACCATCCTGATGCTGATCAACGATCCGCCGATTCCCGATCCGAAAGATCCAACGCAGCTGGACGAGAAAATGTTCGGCGGCAAAGCGATGACGTATTATGGGCGCTGGACTTACAAATACGAAATCGCAGCGCAGAAAGGAGCGGCGGCGGCGATCATCATTCACGAGACGGGACCGGCGGCTTACCCGTACTCAGTCGTGCGCACGAGCTGGTCGAAGGAAAATTTCGAGCTCGATCGTCCGGACAAAAACAAGGATGCCGTCGGCGTGCGGGCGTGGATCACGCTCGACGTCGCGAAGAAATTGCTCGCTGCGAGCGGACAGGATTTCGACGCGCTCAAGAAAGCTGCGCTCGAAAAAACGTTCCGGCCGGTGGCACTGAAAGCGAAGGCAAATTTCGATGTGAAGCAGGCCGTGCGCTCGTTCAAGTCGCACAACGTCATTGGCAGGATCGAAGGCAGCGATGCGAAGTTGAAAAATCAGTACGTCATTTTCAGCGCGCACTGGGATCATCTCGGCAAACATTCCGAGCTCACCGGCGATCAAATTTTCAACGGCGCGGTCGATAACGCGTCGGGTTGCGCCGCGGTCATTTCACTCGCGCGCGCCTTCACGAAATTGAATCCGCCCACGAAGCGGACGCTGCTCTTTCTCGATACCACGGCGGAGGAAGCGGGTTTGCTCGGCGCCAAATACTACGCGGAGAATCCGCTCTACCCGCTCGCGGCCACGCTCGCCGACATCAACATCGATAGCATGAACGTGTGGGGGAAAACGCGCGACGTGGAGGACACGAGTTACGGCATGTCGACGTTGGACGACACGCTCTCGCGCCGCGCGCAAGCGCAGGGCCGCGTCGCCATTCCCAATCCGCGCCCGGAAAAAGGCAGCATCTACCGCGCGGACAATTTTGAATTTGCCAAGGTCGGCGTGCCGTCGCTTTACATCGGTAAGAACGAGCACCTGCTCGCGCGCAAGGACGACCAACCTCTGCGCGGCGATGAATTCGACCTGCACGATTACCATCAGGTGAGCGACGAAGTGAAACCGGACTGGGATTTGAGCGGCGCAGTGCAGGATGTGCAGTTGCTTTTCGAAGTCGGATACGAAACGGCCAATAGCGCGACGTTTCCGGAGTGGAAACCAGGCAACGAATTCAAAGCGCGCCGCGACGCGATGCTAAAAAAATAGGATGCGGGCGGTCGTTTACGCGCCTTCCTTTCTCGCGGGCGGAGTAAAGTCCCTCTACGCCGTATGCGGTTGGTTGAATCAAATCGGCCGTTGCCGCATTCGCCATTTCGGTCCTGCGCCCGAACTGGCCGCGTGGTTCACGCACGATTGTGAATTAGACGGCGCGCTCACGGAAAACGTCGATCTCGTCATCTACCCGGAGATTTTTCAGCCGCGACTCAGCCCCGATACGTTTTACCTGTGCTTCGCCATCGGCCGTTTTCAAAACATCCAGCCGCATGCTGATCTCGTCGTCTGTCGCAGCACCGGCGTGGCGCAGTGGTTGCAGGAGCATGCGCCGCAACTCCGGCATTGTGTCATCGACGCCAGTATCGAACGCCGCCGCTTCGAATACGATGGGCGCGTCAAGCGCGACCAGATTTGTTACTTCATGCGCGCGGAGAAATCTCCGGAAACGGCCGCGCTGCTGCGCGAGCGCTATGGCG
>JALYTV010000145.1 GCA_030854105.1 Verrucomicrobiota bacterium
GTTGAGCACCACCGCCGTTTACGACAAGGAGTAGAACCCTTCGGGTGAATTATCAGCCGGTCAGCGCCTCGCGCGCTGGCCGGCTTTTCGATCCAGCCACCGATACCAACGAAGACCGCGCCGATCGCCGGCCACCACATCCAGTGAATCGGCAGTTTCAGAAAAGCGTCCTCGAATAAGTAGACCAGCCAGGTCAGCGCTCCGGACCCAAAGCCGACGACAATTCCAATCCCGCACGCGATCAGGATCTCGTTGATGCCTAACGGCGCATGAGGCGTGATCGGAAAAATTGGTCCTTGGCCGATAAGCGGAATGCGTAACAGCCAGGCGACAACCGACGCCACTGTCACTGGAATAAAACTGCGCGGACGCCATTCAAATAAGAGCAATTCGACTCCGAGCAACGTGGCCGCGATCGGCGAAGCGAAGACCGCCGACATGCGGCCGGCCGCGCCTGCCACGAGCTAGGTCTTACGTTCCGCCGAGCTCAGATGAAATAACTGCGCAAGGATTGAGCCTAACGCTCCGCCCGTCATGATGATCGGACCTTCCGCGCCGAACGGACCGCCCGTACCGATCGAGATCGCGGATGAGATCGGCTTAAGCAAGGCCACTTTCGGTTGAATCAAACTGCCGCCGAGAAGGATCGCTTCGAGCGCTTCAGGAATGCCGTGGCCGCGAATTTTTTCCGAGCCGTAACGCGCTATTAAACCAATGATGAGCGCGCCCACCACCGGCGCGAGGATCACCCACGCGCCGAGATGATGATGCTGCAGCGAGCCAAGAACCGGCGAAAAGTGCCGGAAGAAAACGAGGTTCGTGATTTCGGCGATGAGCCAGAGCAACGCTTTCGCCACCAACGCGCTGATCGCTCCCACGGGTATGGCGAGCGCGACCAACACGAGCATTCGCCGGTCGGTGCGAAAGTCACCGAGTAAGGATTCCGAAGTTTTAATTCCTGACATAAATGGGTCGCTACGCTAATGAATTCTCCGAACGCAGCAACCTCCCGGGAGGTCGCATCAGCGGTGTTTCTTGCGCGATCGAACAACCATTACTCCGAGAAACAGGCCGGCCGCGAGCGCAGCAAAATTTGCCAGCGCCGAGATCGCACGTGGCGTCGGAGTGACATAGCTCCTCTCCGGATAGTTACCGATCGCGCCGCGCGCGCCCTCTTTCATAGCCATCTGCAAGACTTGAGCCACGTGCAGCGCCTGGCGATCCGTCGTTTGCGAAATCTGCTCGCGGCAACTAAAACCGTCCGCGACGATAAGGGTGTCCTTCGCCGCTTTCCGCACTTCCGGAAGTAAGACTCGTTCACCGCAGGCGATCGAAACATCGTAGTGTTCCTTCTCAAATCCGAACGCGCCCGCCATTCCGCAACAGCCGGAATCAGGCAGCTCGCAATCGAGTCCCATCTCGGCGAGCAGCTTCTTCTCGCAATCGAGCTTCATGATTGCGGTATGATGACAATGCCCGTGCACGAGCGCTTTGCGCTGTAGCTTCGGCACCTGGTAATCGGGCGCGTGCTTCTCGAGGAATTCAGCGAGCGTGAAAGTCTGCTTCTGCAAGCGCTGCGCGTTCTCGTCCTCTGGAAACATCGCGCAGAGTTCGTCGCGGAAAACTGCCGTGCAGCTCGGTTCCAAACCCACCATCGGCGTGCCGACAGCGATTTCGTCACCTAACGAATCAAGGATTTGTCGCAACCATCGCCGCGCGGTCTCGAGCATTCCGTAATCGTAGAGCGGCCGGCCACAGCAGAGATCCTGCTGCGGGACCACGACCTGAAAGCCAGCGTCTTCCAAAACCTCAACCGCGGCTTTGGCGGTCGCGGGATGGAAGTAGTTATTAAAGGTGTCCGGCCAGAGCAAGACGCGCTGGCCCGTCCGATTGCGTCGCGGGTGCCTCGCGAACCAGCTCTTGAATGACTCCGTGGCGAAGGCCGGCATCGTCCGCGCGGGCGCGACGCCGATGACTGCTTTCGTTAGGCTACTAATGATTGGCGCGCGATTGATGAAGTTAACTAACGATGGTGCGATCTGCGCTAGTCGCGCCCAAACATGAATCAGGCCAAACGCATAGGCGTGAATCGGGCGCAGCCGTCCTTTGTAGTAATGCGCGAGGAACTCCGCCTTGTAGGTCGCCATGTCCACGTTTACTGGGCAATCCGACTTACAACCCTTGCAGGCGAGGCAGAGATCGAGCGCGTCCTTCACGTGTTCATCGCGCCAGCCATTCTTTCCGATCACCTGGCCTTCGAGCATTTCCCAGAGGAGCCGCGCGCGTCCACGGGTGCTGTCCTTTTCCTCACGCGTCACCATGTAAC
>JALYTV010000146.1 GCA_030854105.1 Verrucomicrobiota bacterium
CCATTTCTCGACCGCCGTCTGTGTGCCAATGCCGGCGTGATCCATTCCCGGCAGCCAGAGCACTTCGTGACCGAGCATGCGCGCGCGCCGCGCGAGAATGTCCTGGATGGTGTTGTTCAAAACATGACCGAGCGTGAGCATGCCGGTGATGTTGGGTGGTGGAATGACGATGGAGAACGCCGGCTTCGTCGACTGCGCATCCGCGCGAAAAGCGCCGCGCGCGAGCCAGTGTTGATACCACTTCGGCTCGACCGTTGTCGGATCGTAGGTTTTCGGAAGCTCCGCCATCGCGCCGCCAATGTTCGAAGAGGGCGGGCGCTTTGCAAAATGAAAACGCGCGCTTGCGGCGTGAAGATCGCCCGCGCACGTTCCCGCGTGCCGTCCCGGATCATAGCCAGCGCGCTCTGCCTGCTCGCCGCGCTCGCGCCCGCGCGCGCTGAGGAGTGGACCGTCTTGCGCGAACGCGACCGCGATTACGTGACCTTCGCCAACGTGGCAAAATTTTACCAATTTCCGGAATACAATCGCGTGAGCAGTTCGGTCTCCTTGCGCGCGCCGCAACGCGTCATTCGCGCGCAAGCCGGCAGCAGCGAATTGTTCATCAACGGCATTCGGTTTTTCACCAGCTTCCCTCTCCTCACGCGCGGTGACCAGGATCTCATCGCCGCGTCCGACGTCGCGAAAATCGTGGAGCCGATTTTGCGGCCGAGTCGCATTTCCGGCGCGAGCGCGGTGGAAACGGTCGTGCTCGATCCCGGCCACGGCGGCACCGATAGCGGCGCGTCGAATGCGTGGGGCAGCGAGAAGGCGTTTACGCTCGATGTCGCGTTGCGCGCGGCTGAGGCGTTGCGCCGCGAAGGATTCAAAGTGGAAATGACGCGCACAAAAGACGTCGACGTCTCGCTGGAAGATCGCGTCGCTTTCGCCAATAAGTTTCCGCGCGGCATTTTCGTCTGCATTCATTTCAACACCAGCAGCGGCGGCAGCGGCCTCGAGAGCTATGCGCTTTCGCCGGCCGGTGCGCCATCGAATGCGTCAACCGAAAATCACAGTGCGTCGTCTGACGTCCAGGCGTGCGGCGGCAACGCCTTCGACGCCGCCAACATCGCGCTGACGGCGGCGATTCACGCGGCGGCGGTCACGCGCATCGGCATGAACGATCGCGGTGTGCGGCACGCGCGCTTCCACGTTTTGCGCGATGTGAAAATTCCCGCGGTCCTCGTCGAAGGCGGATTTCTCAGCGATCCGGTGGAAGGACCGCGCATCGCGACGGCGGCATTTCGCCAGCAATTAGCCGGCGCCATCGCCCAAGGCGTGAAGACGTACAACACCGCCGTGAACTACCGCAACAACGCCGCCACCTTCGCCAGCGCAAAAATCGATCTCCCGCCGCATCGCCAATCGATCACCGAGCCGCTGCGGCCCGAACCGGTCATTCCCTGATCATGTCGTCTCCGATTGGCGTTTTCGATTCCGGCATTGGCGGTCTCACCGTCGTAAAAGCGCTGCGCGACCTGCTGCCGCGCGAAGATATTTTCTACATCGGCGACACCGCGCGCATTCCTTACGGCAGCAAAAGTCCGAGCACGGTCGAACGCTACAGCGTCGAGATCGCGCGCCTGCTCCTCGCGGAAAATGCGAAAGCGATCGTGGTGGCCTGCAACTCCGCGTCGTCCGTCGCGCTCCCCCGTTTGCGCGCGGAAGTAAGCGTGCCCGTCATCGGTGTGATCGAGCCGGGCGCGATGGCGGCGGCGAAGGCGACGCGAAATAATCGAGTCGGCGTCATCGGCACGCGCGCGACGATCAAGAGTGGCTCGTACGAAAAAGCATTGCGGGAAAAAAACGCGAGCGTGCAAGTGACTGCGCAAGCGTGCCCGTTACTGGTGCCGCTGATCGAAGAAGGCTGGCTCGACGACGAGATCACAGACAGCGCGATCGCGCGTTATCTCGCGCCGCTGACGAAGAGCGACATCGACACGCTCGTGCTCGGTTGCACGCATTACCCGCTGCTTCGCGCCGCCTTCGCGCGGCATCTCGGCGCGGGAGTCACGCTGGTCGATTCCGCGCAAAATTGCGCACACGCCGTCGCCGCGATGCTGCAAGAAAAGCAGATCGCGTCGTCTAACGGCGGGAAATTAACCGTCGCGCTCACCGACAAGCCCGACGCGTTTCTCGAAATCGCGCGCGATTCGCTTCAGCTCGACCTCGGCGAAATTTTGCTGCGCGACCCGACGCGCTGAGACGGTCGCTCGTTAGCGCGCGATGATGATGTAGAGGCGCTTGTGCCAAGCGCCTGTCGAAAAGAGTTAGGTGC
>JALYTV010000147.1 GCA_030854105.1 Verrucomicrobiota bacterium
AATCTATGCGCGTCCAAGGTGGTGAGAGTCTTCATCCTGCTTCCTTGCCCTAGGAAACTCTCTCCGACGGTGAGCCAAGCTCTAACCGCCAATTGCTAATCACTGGCTTTGTTTTGCCTTCGCGTGCAGAAATCTGCCCGCAAGCGGAAGCTGTCGTTAGGCCGAAACGCTCGCGGTTAGAGTAGGAACAGCGCGATGACCGCGCCCCGCGAAGGCATGCTCGCTGCCGCGCTGAGGGAACGCCGCTGGTTTGCGGCCGCGCTCGCGGCGGCGATTAGCCGGCGCCCTCCGCCAGATCGGGCGGCGAGAGCATGTGGTATTTGCTGCGTGCCAGAATGGGACCCTCCGTGCTGCCACTGAGGAACTGCACCAGGACTGGATCCTTCGATTGTTTTAGTTCGGCAGGCGTCGCATCCGCAATGATCTTCCCGTGGTACAACATCGCCATCCGCGTGGCGATCCGAAACGCGCTGTCCATGAGATGCGTGACTACGATTGATGTTACTTTCGACCGCGCGGTGAGGTCGATGATTAGCTTATCTATGACCGCGGCGACCACGGGATCGAGCCCGGCAGTCGGTTCGTCGAACAGGATCAGCTCCGGTTCCATCACCAGAGCGCGGGCAAGACCAACGCGCTTGCGCATGCCTCCGCTAAGCTCGTACGGCATCGTCTTATCTTCCCCGGCGAGCTCCACCATTTCGAGTTTCTCGTCGACGATGCGGTTGATCTCGGCCGGGGTTTTGTCGGTCAGTTCCTCGAGCGGCAACGAGAGATTTCCGCGCACATTGCGAGAACTAAGCAGCGCGCCTTCCTGGTAAACCATGCCGATGCGCGCGCGGATTTGCTGCAACTCGTCTGGCTTCAGGCGAGCAACGTTCTGTTGTTTGAAAAATACCGCGCCCTCCGTGGGCGCCAAAATTCCCAGCACCAAACGGAGGATGGTTGTCTTGCCCGCGCCGCTTTGACCGATAATGACCAGTCGCTCCTCCGGCTTCACAGCAAGCGACACATGATCGAGAATGCGTTTCTCGCCAAAGCGCAATGACACGCCCTGCAGCTCGACGACTGCATTCTCAGAGACGCTCACGATCTGCTATTCGCCCCGCGGCGGATTGACGCCCGGTTCGCGGTGCGTTTCACGGAAACGGTTCACGATTCGACGCTCGGGCGGAGCGTTTTTGGTTTGCTTCAGATACTTCTTCGTGAGCTTTTCCGACTCCACGATCTTGCCTGACGACTGAGCCGGTGTTTTGCGGCTATTCGATTGCGTGCTCGTTTTTGTTTTCATAATCCGCTCGGGAAGGTCTCTTCCACTTCGCCTATTTCCCATTCGACGTTGCGCTCCAGCGGCTCGACCGCGCGCGTGTGATCGAAGTGCAGAACCGCGTCGAATTGGTCTGAGAGATGTGCGTTAAAGTAGTGGCTCTGCAACTCCGTCTCAGGCCGATAAATCACGCCGATGGCGCGCTCCAGTCTTTCAGCCTGCAAGGCGGCGGCGACTTGCGCGTCGCTGCGGAGGTCGAGCCAGAAGCGCGGATGTTCCGTTTCATGAAAGAGCGCTTCGTAGCTGTCGGGCAGAGCGGGTCGAACTTTTTTCCGTTCAGCAGGTTTGTCCCAATCCGAGGCCGCCGTGACCGTTCCACTGTAGGTGGTGAATCCGATGAGCACCGCCGCGCGCCCGAAACGTTCGCGCACGAGCTGGCCGAGATTGAGTTCGCCGCGCTTACTTGCCTGTGTCGCGCGGGCATCGCCGAGATGTGAGTTGTGCGCCCACACGATCACCTTGGCCGGTGTGCGCTGCGTATTCAGATGAGTCGTTAGGCGAACGAGCGATTCCATCATGTGCGTGTCGCGCTGGTTCCAGGAGGAGTGTTCCCGCCGGAACATCGTGCGGTAGTACTGCTCGGCGTGGCGGACGATGAGGGCGTTCTGTTCCGCGCAGAAATAGGCGTCAGCCGCTACCTGCCCATCGCGCTGCAGGTATTCCATTGCTTTCGCGCGGAGCGCCACCAGCTCATTCACGACTTCGTCTTCGCAATTCGAGGTGATGCCCAGCCCGGCGAAATACCCATAGGTCTGCATGCTACTCCCAAAATGGGTGAAACAATCGTAGTGGCGACGCGCGCGATTGGCGGCTTCGGGATCGACTTTTTGCAAATACCCAAGCACCGCCTCCATCGAGGCGTGCAAGCTGTAGAGATCGAGACCGTAAAATCCGCACTTCTTGTTATCGGATGACTGTTCATCGTTATGCTCGCGCAACCAGCCAACGAAATCGAGCAC
>JALYTV010000148.1 GCA_030854105.1 Verrucomicrobiota bacterium
CCGCTCCCCCGCCAACTCCAACGGTGGCGCCCGAGTCGCAGCCGGTTGCGGCCGTACCGGAGCCGGAAAAGGAAGCGGCGGGTCCCTTATCGCCGTTGGTGCGCAGGATGGCGCGAGAGCATTCTATCGATTTGAGCCGCGTCACTGGTACCGGTGCCGGCGGACGAATCACCAAGCAGGACGTGGAGCAGTTTCTGACGGTATCGCAGTCTGCACCCCAGTCCGCACCCCCTCCGCCGCCCGCGCAACCGGCGCCAGCACCGGCTCCACAACAGTTCGTGCCGCCCGTTTCCCAAGCTGGCCAAGCCAAGACGCGCGTCGAGCCGATGAGCGCTATGCGTCAGAAGATCGCCGAGCACATGGTGATGAGCAAGCGCACTTCGGCGCATGTCACCACCGTGCATAAGGTGGATATGACGAAAGTGGCGAAGATGCGGGCTCGTCATAAGGAAGATTTTCAGGCGCGATACGGCATGTCGCTGACCTTCCTGCCGTTCGTCGCCCGCGCCGCGGTGGAGGCTCTTCGCACCTTTCCGCTGCTCAACGCTTCGATTGAAGGCACGAACATCATTTATCACAACGAGATCAATCTTGGAATTGCCGTGGCGCTCGAAAATGGCCTGATTGTGCCCGTGATTCGCGGGGCGGACGAGAAGAACGTTCTCGGGTTGCAGCGCGCGATCGTCGATCTGGCCGCGCGCGCGCGTTCGCGCCAGCTTAAGCCGGACGAGGTGCAGGGCGGAACGTTCTCGCTCACCAATTTCGGCAGCTTCGGAAGCGTATTCGCGACGCCGGTAATCAATCAGCCGCAGGTGGCGATCCTGGGCGTCGGCACGGTGGAAAAGGTTCCGGTGGTGATCGACGACGCGATCGGCATCCGCTCGGTTTGCTATCTGGCCCTGACCTTCGACCACCGCCTGATCGATGGCGCGTTGGCCGATCAGTTCACGGGCAAGGTGAAGTCGATCCTGGAGCACTGGTCGGAGGAGGTGTTGTGAGCCTCGATAGAGTATTCGTCGATTACTCGATCGACCGGCTGCGCGAGCACTCGGCTTGTATCGAGAAACGTCTCGCCGAATTGACGGATGAGGAAGTGTGGTCGCGAGCAAAGGGCGCCAACGCGACCGGCAATCTGGTCTTGCATCTGTGCGGCAACGTGCGGCAGTGGATTGTCTCGATCATAGGCGGCGCCCCGGATAAGCGCGTGCGCGATCAGGAGTTCGCGGCGCGCGGGAGCGTGGCCGCATCCGAGCTTCGCGACCGGTTGCACAGGACGGTGGATGAAGCCATCGCGGTGGTTGCGGCGCTAACGCCCGAGCGGCTGCTCGAACGGGTGCAGCCGCAGGGTCACGATGTCACGGTGATGGAAGCGGTCTATCACGTAGTGGAGCATTTCGCCTGGCACACCGGCCAGATCGTAACGTAATCGTCGTGGCATCATGTCGGTCGCTTTCGACGAAAAAATTCACGCCACTCTTGCCGATCCCAAGCTCCAACTAGCCATCTACACGGCGACGGGCCGCCTCATCGATCACCGCAAGAACGCCATCAAGCCGGACATCCTTCCCGACTATCAAGAACTTCGCGACCAGGCCAACGCCATTAAGAAACACGCGATCGAGAACCTGGATACCTATCTCGAAGAGCTCGAACGGAACGTAGTCGCGCACGGCGGCAAGGTTGTCTGGTGCGACGACGCCACGGCCGTCGCCGATTTCATTCTGAACCTCGCGAAAGAGAAGAACGCCCGGCTGATCGTGAAATCGAAATCCATGACAACCGAGGAGATCGATCTCAACGAGCGCCTGGCGCATCACAATCTCGAATCGGTCGAAACGGATCTGGGCGAGTACATCATCCAACTCGCGCATCAGCGCCCGTATCACATCGTGGCGCCGGCGCTGCACCTCACCCGGTATGACGTCGCCGAAGTTTTCACGCGCGAGCTTGGCGTTCCGAACGAGACGGTGATCGAGAAGCAGACGATGATCGCGCGTTCCGTCTTGCGAGAGAAGTTTCTGGCGGCCGATATCGGCATAAGCGGCGCGAATTTTTTGATTGCCGATTCGGGCGCGGTCGTGCTGGTCGAGAACGAAGGCAACGCGCGGCTCGCGACGAGCGCGCCGCGAATTCACGTCGCCGTCGCCGGGATCGAGAAGGTGCTTCCGCGCGCTCAGGATCTCGCCGTGTTCCTGAAACTGCTGGGCCGCAGCGCCACGGGCCAGCCGCTCACGGTGTACACATCCTTTCTTTCGGGTCCGCGGCGCGAAGGCGAAATCGACG
>JALYTV010000099.1 GCA_030854105.1 Verrucomicrobiota bacterium
TCATTCGAGCTGAGCGCCAATCCTTCTGCAGGAGAGGGCAACGCTATCTCGCGAACGACAGCTACAGCTGGCGATAGACCGATGTTTCCGAAAGCTAGCAACGTGACCGCGGATGTTAGAAATCGGCGCCGCATATACTGAGCGTTAGTTCAAGCGTACCTTCCCCCGGTTGTCGATTTGATTCGAATGAGACGAAATCGTGCGTCGTAATTTCCCCGCGCGAATTTGGTGCAGCAAACTAAACACGTCGTCGCGCGACGGAGGCGGCGCACGCGCGGGAAATCGCGCTGGCAAAACGCGCAGCGATACAAATAGCGGCGCGGGAGGTGGCGAATGGCCAACGGCAGGCGATGGCACGCGTGTTCGCCAGCGAGGCCGAGATCGGCGCAGGCGCGTCGCCAATGTTCGCCGTGCGGCGCGATCCGTCGTCTGCCGACACGATCTTGCGCAAGGAGATGCGCGAGTTCGTGTCGGAGCGTGCGATCGATTTCGTGGGCGCCGAATTTTTGGAGCGCGGGATTGAGCGTCACGAGCGCGGCACGAAAATCAGCGCGGCCGACCGTCGTGCGCATCTGCGCGTTCCATTCCACGCGCACGCGCGCGGCGAGATTCGTCGCGCCGTTCTCGCGCAACAGCGCGGCGCAGCGCGCGATCAAACCGTCGAGTGACGGCAACGCGACTGGCTCGAGCAAGAGTTCGAACTGATCAAAAAGCGACGCGTTCTTTTTTCTCGCTGCGCCTGGCATTGGTTCGCTGCAGGATGCGCGACACGATTTCCGCGGTCGCGTTGATCTCGTCGTCTGTGGTCGATTGGCCGAGAGAAAAACGAATCGCCGATTGCGCGCGCGCGGGCGGGAGACCCATCGCGAGCAACACGTGCGACGCCACTACGCTGCCGACCATGCAGGCCGAGCCGCTCGACGCACAGACGCCAGCGAGATCGAGCGCCATCAACATCGTCTCGGAGTCGAGATTGGGTAGGCTGACGTTCAAGGTGTTGGCGAGGCGCGGCGCGCCATCGCCGTTTAGAATAGCCGACGCGCTCTGGATTTTCTGCCAAAGCTGATCGCGGAGTTTGCCTTCGCGTTCTTGCTCGGCCTCGCGATCGCGCAAAACGGAATCCGCGGCGGCGGCCATGCCGGCGATGGCGGCGACGTTTTCCGTTCCGGGCCGGCGCTGATTTTCGTGGGCGCCGCCGTATTGCATCGGTGCGAGGTCGAGACCATTGCGCAAAAACAAAAGGCCGGCGCCTTTCGGGCCGTAGAATTTGTGCGCTGCGAAACTGGCGGCGTCGACGAGAAGCGTAGCATCGGCATCCTGCCGATGACCCATGGGCTGGAAGCCCATGCCACAAATTTTGCCGAACGATTGCACCATGTCGCTGTGCAGGAGGACGCCGCGCTTGCGGCAGATGCGCGAAATTTCTGCGAGCGGTTGAATGACGCCGGTCTCGTTGTTCGCGTGCATGATGGAAACGAGGGCGGTGTCGTCGCGGATCGCGTCGGCTAACATCCCGGTGTCAACCAGCCCGCTCTGCGAGACGTTCAGCCACGTCACTTCGAAGCCTTCGTTTTTGGCGAGATGCTCGAAGGCGTTGAGCACGGCGTGATGCTCCGTTTTCGCGGTGATCAAATGTTTCCCGCGTGCGGCGCGGCTGCGCGCGAGACCGAGGATGGCGAGATTGTTCGACTCCGTGCCGCCGCTGGTGAAAACGAGTTCGGACGGTTTCGCGCGCAGCAAGCTCGCGAGTTGATCGCGCGCGTTATCGATCGCCGCGCGCGCTTCGCGTCCCGCCGCATGCACGCTCGAAGCATTACCAAAATGCTCGCCGAGCAACGGCAGCATGGCCGCGCGCGCTGCGTCGCAGAGCGGCGTCGTCGCGTTGTGATCGAGATAAATCATGCCCCGAAGTTGCCGTTGACGGCCGCGTGCGCGCGTTTCGGCAGCGTCTGCACCTGCGTCTCCTCGTAAAACACCAGCGAATCCGGCGGCACGCTGTTCACCAGAAAAACGTTGCCGCCGATGGTCGAGCGCGCGCCGATCACGGTCTCACCGCCGAGCACCGTCGAGTTTGGATAAATAATGACGTCGTCTTCCACCGTCGGATGCCGTTTGCCGCCTTTTTTAATTCTGCCGCGATCATCTTTTTCGAAGCTGCGCGCGCCGAGCGTGACGCCGTGATACAACTTCACGCGCGCGCCGATTTGGCAGGTCTCGCCGATGACGACGCCGGTGCCGTGATCGATGAAGAAATGAGAGCCGATGGTCGCGCCGGGATGAATGTCGATGCCTGTGCGCGAATGCGCCCACTCGCTCATGATGCGCGGGATGAGCGGCAAATTTTTCAGATAAAGCTCGTGCGCCATGCGATGAATCGCGATCGCTTCGAGGGCGGGATAGGCGAGGATAATTTCCTCGTGGCTTTGCGCGGCGGGATCGCCTTCGTAGGCGGCGTCGATATCGGTCCAGAGCATTTCGCGCAGCGCGGGAAGTTGCGCGAGGAAGCGATCGAGAAATTCTTCGGCGCGCTTTTCGATCGCTTCGTCTGCCGGAAATTGCTCGAGACTTTTGCAAATCTCCGGCTTGAGCAACGCGTAAACATTGCGCACCCGCGCGCGGGTGACATCCGGCAGATCGCTGGAGAGCACGAGCGCTTCGCCGCGGAAACCGGGGAACATGAGTCCCATCAGCTCCGCGCAGGCGGCTTCGACGGCCGGGCGCGATGGCAGATGCGCGGAGGCTTCGACGTAATTGATGCCGCCGGTTTCCTCGTAGGTGCGCAGCAGGCCGTCGATGGCGTTTTGCATGCCGGATTCCATTTCGCAGGCACTATGCGCCGCGTCGGCGACGCAATCAAAACAACATCTTCACTCCTTCTGCGGGGAGATGGCGCGGCGTCGCGGAGCTCCGCCCTCCACGGCGTACTCTTGGTATTTGGGTCTTGGCTTGTAGAATGAACACGCAGGATGAAAGCCTTCGATTTACAAACGGTGCCGATCGATGAGCTGCGCGCGTTTCTGCACGGCGCGCATGCCGATCCCTTTCGCATCCTCGGTCCACATCGGGTCGGCAATGATTTGGTCGTCCGCGTTTTTCGGCCGGACGCGCGCGCGGTTTCCATCAAGCTCGATGACGGCGGCGAAAGTTTCGTGGCGGAGAAATTGGACGCGGAAGGTTTGTTCCAGGCCACGCTGCCGGATCGAAATCGCGACGCGCGCTACTCGGTCGAAATCGAGCGCTGGGACGACAGCAAATTTTCCGTGCGCGATCCCTACAGCTACGGCGTCATCATGGGCGAGATCGATCTGCATCTCTTTGCCGAGGGCCAGCATTGGGAACTCTACGATAAATTCGGCGCGCACTTGCGCGAGATCGGCGGAGATCGCGGTGTCTATTTTGCGGTGTGGGCGCCAAACGCGCAGCGCGTCAGCGTCGTCGGCGATTTCAACGGCTGGGACGGGCGCGTGCATCCGATGCGACGCTTGCTCGGCAGCGGTGCGTGGGAATTATTCGTGCCCGGCATCGGCGAAGGCACGCATTACAAATTCGAGATTCGCACGCCCAACGGCGCGGTCTTTTTGAAAAGCGATCCGTTCGCGTTTTTCAATCAACACGGGCGCGCCACTTCCTCGCTCGTGTTTGATCTTAAGCGCTATCGCTGGAACGACGCCGCGTGGATGGAAGCGCGCCGGACGCGCGATTGGCCGCGCAGCGCGGTGAGCATTTACGAAGTGCATCTCGGCTCGTGGCGGCGGAAGGCGGAGGAAGGGAATCGTCAGCTGAGCTATCGCGAATTAGCCGACACGCTCCTCCCTTACGTCCTCGAAATGGGCTACACGCATCTCGAGCTCATGCCGATCGCCGAGCATCCGTTCGAAGGTTCGTGGGGCTATCAGGTCACCAATTATTTCGCGCCGACCAGCCGCTTCGGGAATCCCGATGAGTTCCGTTATTTCGTCGATCGCTGCCACCAGGCCGGCATCGGTGTGATCGTCGATTGGGTCCCCGCGCATTTTCCGAAAGACGCGCATGGCCTGGCGGAGTTCGACGGCACCGATCTTTACGAGCACGCCGATCCGCGCCAGGGCGAGCACGCGGATTGGGGCACGCTCATTTTCAATTTCGGACGCAACGAAGTCCGCAATTTCCTCATAGCCAACGCGCTCTTCTGGCTGGACCAATATCACGTCGACGGTCTGCGCGTGGACGCGGTGGCGTCGATGCTTTATCTCGATTACTCGCGCAAAGCCGGCGAGTGGATTCCGAATCAATTCGGTGGCCGCGAAAATCTCGACGCCGTCTATTTCCTCAAACGCTGCAACGAAGTCTGCTACGAGCGCCATCCCGGCATCATGACCATCGCGGAGGAATCGACCGCGTGGCCCGGCGTCTCACGGCCGACTTATCTTGGCGGTCTCGGCTTCGGCCTGAAGTGGAACATGGGCTGGATGCACGACTTCCTCGATTACATGCAGCTCGATCCGATCTATCGGCGCTTTCATCAGGGCAATATCACGTTCTCGCTCATTTACGCTTTCCAGGAAAATTTCGTGCTCGTGCTCAGCCACGATGAAGTGGTGTACGGCAAATGCTCGATGCTCGGCAAAATGCCCGGCGACGAGTGGCAGAAATTCGCGAATCTCCGCATGTTCTACGCGTGGATGTACGGGCATCCCGGCAAGAAATTGCTCTTCATGGGCGGCGAGTTCGGGCAGTGGGCGGAATGGAATCACGACGCGCAACTCGATTGGCCGCTCCTCGCGCTCCCGCGCCACGATGGACTCCGCCGTCTCGTACAGCATTTGAATTTTCTCTATCGCAACGAGCCCGCGCTCTGGAGTCTCGACGACACTTACGACGGCTTCGAGTGGATCGATTTCCACGACGCCGATAACAGCGTTGTCGCCTGGCTGCGCAAATCGAGCGAAGGCGAGATCATCGTCTTCCTCGTGAACGCCACGCCGGTGGTGCATTACGGCTATCACATCGGCGCGCCGAAAGGCGGCTATTATCGCGAGATCATCAACACCGACGCCGAGACTTACGGCGGCAGCAACGTCGGCAATCTCGGCGGCATCACCGCGACGCCCGAGCCCTGGCAGGGCCGCGAGCATTCGCTCTTCGTCAATTTGCCGCCGCTTGCCTGCGTCGCGTTGAAGTGGGAAGGCGAACGGATTGCAGCGATCCTCTCCCGGTAGCGTACGCTTCCAGCCGTCGATCTCTTTTGTGCTGTAGCGGCGCTCTATGAACGCCCTCGCCGCGGAGCGAGTGAACGATTCGGCGGTCGTAGACCGCCGCTACAGGATTCCCCGTCGTGGCAACGAAGGATTGTCATCCGCGGGGCGATCCGCTATTTTTCGTTTCCGTCACAAACCCATGAGCCCTCGTTCCCACTCCGCTTTCACCCTCATCGAAATGCTGGTCGTCATCTCGATCATCGCCGTCCTCGCCGCCTTCGCCGTGCCAGCGTTAACCAGCGCGCTCACCCGCGGGCAGATGACCGGAACATTGAACAACACGCGGCAGCTCTTTTTGGCGGGACAGCAAATGGCGCTGGATGCGAGCGTGAACTCCGACGCCACGATCGGCTGGCCGGGCGATATTTCCTCGCCGGCGGCAATTACCTCGATGGTCACGTACTGCAATCTGCTTGTGAAAAATAATTATCTCACTTCAGGCGACCTGCAGAAACTCCTCAGCGCTCCCGGCTCGACTTGCAGCGTGGTCGGCGGCACCACGTCGGGGGACGACTTACACGGACATCACGTCGATTAACAATTCCGCGCTGAAAATTTACAACGTGAAGGATAACTATCCGGCGAGCACCATCTTCGCCGTCACGAACAACTACACTTACGACACGGCCTTAAGTTCGACTGCTTCACCTTACGGCGACAAGGGCTTCGTGGTGCAACGAAAGGGTGGCGACGCCAGTATTTTCAAGAAAGCGCAGGCAACGGCGACGAGCACCGGCGCAGCGTTTCAGAATTTGGTCGGCCGTCTCCCGGGCGACACCGAAGGAACGGTCGGAACGGAGAGCAAGGCCGGCGCAAATCAGAACGTCCTGAGCAATCCTTAGGAGTTCTCAGAGACCTGCGAATCAAATTCGCCGTCGGTGAGGCGCGTGCGAATTTTCGCGCCCGGCTTCACGGTTTTCGCGCTGCGGATTATTTTTCCTTTCGCGTCGATGGTGATGCTGTAGCCGCGGCGCAACGTCGCTTCCGGCCCGAGGACGCTCAGGATTTTTTCCGCGCGCTCGAATCGCTTCCGCATCGTGTCGGCTAAGAGCGGGGCGCGGGTTTGCAGGCGGCGCGCGATCTCGGCGAAACGCGCGCGGCGCAGCAGAATTTCGCGTGAGGGATCGTGCCGCCGCATCGCGGCGATGGCTTCGCCGAGCCGCGTGCGCGCCGAGCCGATTTTCTGCTGCGCGCCGCGCGTCAAACTTTCGCGCACCCAATCCAGCGTCTGTTTTCCTTCTTCCAGCCGGCGCAACGGTTCGCGCGCGAGCGTACTCTGCGAGAACTGGCGCAGGCGCGCCTGCTCGCGCGCCACAAAAGCGCGCAGGTTGCGAAATAGCGCGTTCTCGTTTTCGCCGAGCCGCCGCACGAGTTCGGCCACGTCGGGCACAATCAATTCCGCCGCCGCGCTCGGCGTCGGCGCCCGCAGGTCCGCCACGAAATCGGCGATGGTGAAATCGATTTCGTGGCCGACGGCGGAGACGATCGGGATGGCTGACGACGCGATCGCGCGCGCGACGGCTTCCTCGTTGAACTCCCACAAATCCTCGATGCTGCCGCCGCCGCGCGTGATGACGATGAGATCGAGCGGCGCCCATTGCGCGCTCGGGCGCGCGAATTCGTTGATAGCCGACGCGATCTCGGCGGCGGCGCCAGTTCCCTGGACGCGCACGGGATTGATCAAAATTTCCACGCCGCGCGCGCGTCGACGCAAGACATTGAGCATGTCGCGAATGGCCGCACCGCTCGGCGAGGTGATGATGCCGATGCGCTTCGGAAATTTCGGCAGCGCTTTTTTGCGCGCGAGATCGAACAGCCCTTCGGCGTCGAGTTTGCGTTTGAGCGCTTCAAATTTCGCCTGCAACACACCGAGCCCGCGCGGCTGCACGATCTCGACGCTGAGTTGATATTGCCCGCGTGCTTCGAAGACGGTGACGTTGCCGTAAACCTGCACTTGCGCGCCGTCCGCGAGCGGCTGGCGCAGTGACACCATCGCGCTGCGAAAAATCACGCACGAGATCGCCGCGCGCTGATCTTTCAGCGTGAAGTATTGGTGCCCCGAAGCGTGCTGCTTGTAATTCGAGACTTCGCCCTGCACCCACACGCTGCCGACGCGCGCTTCGAGCAGCGAACGAATTTTACGCGTCAGCTCGCCGACGCTGAGAATCGTCGTCGTCGGCGTAGTGCCGAAAAGATCGGCGGGCTCAGAGT
>JALYTV010000034.1 GCA_030854105.1 Verrucomicrobiota bacterium
TCACCGCTTCGACCTGGCCATACCAGTGGAACTCGGTCCCGTTGTCCGCCGTGATGCTGCGCATCCGTCCCGGATGGCGCGCCATCAGCCCCAGCAAGGCGCGGTTGGTAGTTTAGCCATGGTTAGGATTTGCAATTGAGTGCGGCGCCCACCGTGATAATTGATAGATCGCCATATGAAGAGCAGTGCCATCAAAATGAAAAGTTTTTGATCGTTTTCACTATACGCGTGGTAACCGAAGTAAACGGCAGTTAATTGGCTCCCCCATTGTACGAAGGGAGCCCAATTATTCGAGGCTTCCAGCTTCTTCTTACTTTGGTCCCAGTCGCGTCTGGCTATCGCGGCAGAAATTTCATGCCAAAGATCAAAGGATTTACCCTCTAACTCGAGCGCCTTTTTAATTTCTTTGTATCGGGCAAGGATCTGCTCGTCGCTTTCCCACTTCTTCGTCCCCCGCCGCAATTTCCATTGGATGGCGAGGTTCGCGATCGCGGTCAAAGCCCATGCGACAAGAAAGACGGCAAGCAGGGGCCAAAAGGCTTCGTCGCTCATCAATGAGTTTTCATGCGGGTAATGTGTTCATAGGCCTAACGAGACCCAAGATCAGCGACCGCGCGAATTAGAAATGACTTTCGCATGCTCTCAAATTGGCGTAAGGACGGTCCGCGGCTCACTGCATCGCATGGTTAGGCCAGTGGGCAGTGTCTGACCTCGATGGTTTCTAGAACTGGTTTCAAAAATCAGTGAGGAGAGAGAGGGAATTAAATATTGGTGAGGCTACCACATTTAGTGCTTGTACTTTTGGGGCGCATGGTGTGGAAAGCTTGGAATGCGAGACACATCCTTACTCAGCGACAAGCAATGGAACAAAATCAAAGCACTCTTGCCCAAGGCACCGCGGCGGCGGCCACGCGGCCGGCCGTCGGCGGACGATCGGCTGGTTTTAGAAGGAATTCTGTGGGTCTTGCGCAGCGGAGCGCGCTGGCGCGATTTGCCAAGAGAGTATCCTTCTGCCAGCACCTGTTGGAGACGCTTGCAAGAGTGGGAAGAACGCGATGTCTGGTTAAAAATCTGGCGTGGCCTGCTTGGGCAACTCGACGCCCAAGGCAAGCTCAACTGGAGCGAAGTATTTTTGGACGGCAGCTTTGCGCCGGCCAAAAAAGGGGGCTCTGCGTGGGTAAAACCAAACGCGGCAAGGGTACGAAGTGGATGGTGGTGGCAGACGGCAAAGGTATTCCTTTGGGAAGCCAACTTGCCTCCGCCAGTCCCGCGGAAGTAACTCTGGCCGAAAGCACCCTGGCGCGCATCGCCGTGCCACGGGCCGGGCGCGGTCGCCCGCTTTCGCGTCCGCTGCGCGTCATTGCCGACCGCGCTTACGATAGCGACCCGTTGCGCTGGCGTCTGCTGCAGCGGGGGATCGTCTTGGTTTGTCCGCACCGGCGCCGCCGCCGTGCCGCTTCGCGCAACGATGGCCGCATCCTGCGTCGCTACCGCAAGCGCTGGAAGATTGAGCGCACCTTCGCTCACCTGGGCAACTTCCGCCGCCTTCTCATCCGGCAGGATCGTCTCTTGTCTCTTTACCAAGGCTTCTTTCATCTCGCTTGCCTCATGTTAACTCTCAGGCATTTTTGAAACCGCCTCTAGTATAACAGCTTGTAAATGCCTTTACGGCCTCAATAAGTATTATAAGCCGCCAAGATGGCTTATAAGAGAGTGACTCCGCTGCGTCGGCGTTTTTGAGTATTGAGTGTATGCTCCATTTATAATCCTCGAAAGAGAGTGCAACCAGTGTGTCGTGTTGTTTGAGATACTTGCTAGAGTTCTCCTTAAGATGTTTAAAGACGGCGGTTTTGCCCGCGCCCTTGCGACCGAGGACGAGGAAGGAGGTCGGGCGTTCTATGACAGTTCTGAGGACACCATTATCGTAGAAGTAATGCGACAAAAGGTCGTCTCTTTCCGCCGAGACTTTTCCGACGTTGATCCAATCTAGTATGTTCATGTTTTGATCCGGTGGTGACGGGTGGCCGCTAACTAACGGGTTTCTTATCGCTATTGCTTGGTCGGCGTATCAACTCGCAGACGAAAGCTTTCCGCAAAATGGATTGCCGAAGACCGGAGGCTCGATGGAGGTTATTCGACACCACCGATTCCAACTCCTCCACCACGCTCAAACGCCGCTCCACTTCCACCACTATCCGCGTCTGCTCGGCAAGGGGTGGAAGCGCGATTGCAATCATGCGCAGTTGCTCGAAACTCAAATGCGGACGTCCCTGGCCGTAGATGTATCGCTTCCACTGCGCCTGACCGTTTTCCTGCGACGCCAAATACAACTCGGCGAATTTGGCAGACGTTGACACGACGGGGCGAAGCAATGCAACGCTCTGACAAACGAAGTGGTCTTCCAAATTGTTTGGCACGCGGCAAATGTCGCCAGTCTTTGCGCCGACAATTGTGACCAACAAATCGGCAGCGCGAACCCGTGTCCGTTCCGTTTCAGCATCGCCCTGCGGTGCGGCGACTGATTGCCGCTCGCTCAAGTCGAGGCGCATTGGTCGGACGTTCTGCGCCAGAATGAATGTTCCGTTTCCTTTCCCGTAGAATTGCGACCAGTCGCGTGAGCCGCTCGTGATGTGGGAAGTCAGTTGGTCAATGCTCGCCCACGTCCATCCGGCGGGAGGTGGCGGGAGGGTGGCAGTGTCGGGGACAGCGGGCTCTTTGTATTTGCCGCGACCAGTCCATTGCTGGCGGCGCTCGGCGAGAACCCGTTTCAGCAATTGTTCGCCAGACTCGTAGAGAGGTTGAGAGTTTTTGGTTGAGCGTTGAGAGCCGGACAATTCGGCTTCGGTGGGGACGAGTTTGCCTTCGCAGGCGGCTTTGAGGACGGCGACGCGGTAACGTTTGAGGTTGGCCTGCACCCGCCGCAGCGCCGCCACGCCCGCCTCCAACCGCGTGAATTGCTTCTCAATCTCCGCCACGATCACACGCTGCTCTTCGAGTGGTGGGAGAGGAAAGGTGCAATCCTCGATTTCCTTCGCGCTGACGTTTTGCACGGCAATACCTTTTCCCTCCGCTAAGATCTGCGGTTCGACATATTTCAGCGCAAGCTTAGCGAATTTTGCCTCGTGCTCGGGCTTGACCAGTAGTAGTCCCGTACGCTGATTTTGCAGCGCTGGCTCAGCGTGTTGATACCGCGCGATCTTACCTAACGAACCGGACATCCCGATCAGGAGATCTCCGTCACGAACGATGAAGTCCGGGAGCTGCTTCAGGAAGTTTGGGTCGACTCGCTTCGCTTCTGAGATGTCCACAAGGTCATCACCGAGATTTGACTGCCGAATGAGTGCGACGCCCTCGGTTCTGTAGTCCGAGCTTTTGAAGGCGTAACCATTGCGAACTTTCAGCATATCGCCGACACGGGCTATGCGCCAACCGTTGGGCAGTTCGCCGCTTTCTTGACGGCTCGACGTGTTTTGCATTCTTACTTCTTCCCCCGTCCGTAGGCGTCCGCGTCCTCGCGCACGACGGTCGATTCCGCATGCGTTGCGCTCGATCGAATACTCCTTTGCCGTTCGCAAAGGGCGTCGAGCATCCGCAACTTTTCGCCGATCGGCAAAGCAGCCAGCCGCGCGCGGTAAGCGCGCTTGCTTTCGAGCATCTTTTGCAGATCGAAAGTCATTGCGTGTCGGTGAGAAATTGGCGTTCGAACTTCTGCCATGCTTCGAGCAACCCATGTTTGGCCAGAATGGTCTGGAAGCATTTCGCATCGAAGGCGCCGGCTTCGATGAACGCAAGCAACCGTGCTTTATCCTTGGCGCGCCCCGTCTGGAGCGCAATCGCGGCGAGGTGTTCGGGCGTAAAGACGCGAGCAGGTGAGCCTTCGACGTCGGTCTCGACGGCGTCATTCAGTGCCTCTGCAAGCAGAGGTCCGGAAGCAGGCAGAAATTGAACCGGCCATCCGCTGATGACGATGTATTCACCTGCCATCGTCGCGCCTTTCGTCCTGAGGTAATCGAAGATTGGTTGCGGACTAATGATTAGACTCTCCGACTGAGGTTTGAACGTGACAAAGACATCCACATCGAGCGTCGCGACAGGCTCAAGATAGAAGGTCGCGCCGACCGCACCGCCAATGGCGTAGCGCTCGACGATGCCATCGGCCTGCATCTGATTCAAAGCCGCGATGACTTCCTTGATGCTCATGCCGCGAGCACCTCATTGAGTTCGTCAAGGAGTTTCGGCAGGTGCTCGCCGAAGAGCTGGTGCGCTTTCCCCAATCCACCTCGTTGGCTAAACGGTGAAAGGTCCAGGTCATCTCGCTCAATCGTGATCGAAGTCGCGATCTGGTCGCGCATAAGATTGAGCCAGGCGAGCTGCTCGGATGTGAAGACCGTCCCCGATTTGGCTTTGTCCATAAGCCATTCGTTGAAGCGCTCGGAGACGGAGTCGGCGAACGGCGCGAGGACGGGTTGTTGTTCCAGCGCGAAACGGACGAGTGCGACGAGGTCGGCGAAGCGGCCGGCTTGGGAGCGGCCTTTGACTTTGCCGGGCGCAGTGACGGCAAAGGCGTCCCAGAGGCGGTCCTCGGTCCAGGCGGCGTGGTTCTCGCGTAGTTTCTTTTCCAGCTCCTTGAGCATCGGCTCGGTGAGGCGCTGTTTGTAAGGACGGCTGTAAAGGATCTGGAGGGCGGTGATCTCGGCTTTGTTCTTCTCGATGTATTCGCGGAAGGAAGCGGCGAGCTGGACGCTGGTTTGCGTGCTCGTCTGCGAAGGGCCAGCATAGATGAGAGTGTCGCGCGAGATGACGTCGATGGTTTGCTCGCCGGCTTTCTGGATTTTCTTGAGGAGGTTGCGGAGGTCGGGATTGGTTGCGAGCGGAGCGAGAGCTTGCTTGATCCGGGATTGGAGAACGGTGGCGATCCTTTGTTCGTTAGGTTCTTCGTACTCCGGTTGGTTCTGCTTCGCTTGGGCAAGGACTTCGTCGGGATCGACTGCGTCGAGCATGGCCTTGGAAATTTGCGAGAGGGTCTGGCCTTTGGCGGTCTGGACGACTTCCTTTTCGATCTCGGCGTCGAAGCGGCGCTCCAATCGAATGAGACGGCCGGCGAGTGATTCGACGGCGGCGACTTCAGTGGTGCCGAGCGCGGCGGCATCAAGGAGCCGAGCGAAGCTGACGGTCGGTTTCTTTTCCAGCGGGCGCGACTCGGTCTGCACGCGCTCGCAGACGCCGACGGCATCGACGACGAGGTAGCGGGTCTTGCATTTGATGCCGGGATTGACCTGCTCCATCTCGGTCGCGGTGACGATACGGACGCCGCGGCCTTTCATTTGCTCGAAGAAGTTCTTCGAGGCGACGCTGCGCATGAAGAAGACGATCTCCAGCGGCTTGATGTCGGTGCCGGTGGCGATCATGTCCACGGTGACGGCGATGCGCGGGTTGTAGCTATTGCGGAAGGCGGTGAGGATTTGCTCGGGCGAGAGGCTGGAGGCGCGTTTCCAGGTGACTTCCTCGATTTCCTGACCGTCGGCGGCGAGTTTCTTTTCGACGAGGCGGACGAAGCCGGTGCGGTAGGTGATCTTCTGGCAGAAGTCGTTGCCCTTGTCGAAGACTTCGCGGCAGATGCGGACGATGTCGTCGGCGTGGGTGTCGTCCTTGGCGAAGATGAGGGTCTTAGGCAGGTCGGTGCGGCCGGGGAACATCTCGGTGAAGACTTTGTCGCGGAAGGTGGCGAGGACGGTGCGAATCTGGTCGGGCGCGACGACGGCGCGGTCGAGGCTGGCGGCGTCGTAGGCGAGGACTTCGTCGAGCTGTTCCCAGCGGACTTTGCGAGTCTGGCGGTCGCGTTTGTCGATCCAGAACCCGGCGTCAACGGTCGAGCCGCCCTGGGTGATGGCGGTGTTAATGCGGTAGATGTCGCTGCCGACGTTGACGCCATCGGCGACGGCTTTCTCGTGGTTGTACTCCATGACGAGGTTCTGCCGGAAGAAGCCGAAGGTCTGCTTCGACGGGGTGGCGGTAAGGCCGATGAGGGTGGCGTCGAAGTATTCGAGGACTTGCCGCCAGAGGTTATAAATGGAGCGGTGGCACTCGTCGGTGATAATGAAGTCGAATTCTTCAATCGGGAAAGCCGGGTTGTATTCGATGGGGAGCGGCTGTTGGAAAAGGGAGTCGGCGCTTTCGACGGATAGGTCGTCGAGGTCGGGCGCGGGTTCCTTCTCGCCTTTCAGCATGGAATAGACGCGTTGGATGGTGCCGATGACGACGCGAGCGGAAGTGTCGAGCGAATTACTGGTGAGCCGCTGGACGATGTATTCCTCGGTGAACTTGTATTGGTTCGCCGGGGAAACGAATTGCTGGAACTCGCTCAGGGTCTGCTTCCCGAGATTGCCGCGATCGACGAGGAAGAGGACGCGCTTCGCCCCGGCGTATTTGACGAGGCGATAAATGAAATTGACGGCGGTGTAGGTCTTGCCGCTGCCGGTGGCCATCTGGATAAGGGCGCGACGGCGACCGGCAGCGAAGGATTTCTCGAGGTTTTTGATCGCTTCGATCTGCGCAGACGAAAGGTTGCCATTGTCGAGTGCGGGGAATTCGCGCAGGCGTTGGGCAAGTTGTTTTTCCTGCTCGACCCATTCGCGCAGGGTCTCGGGGCGATGAAAAGCAAAGACGCGGCGGCTTTGCGGATCGGGATCGAGGCGATTGGTAAAGAAGGTCTCGCTTCCGGTACTCTCGTACGAGAACGGAAGCGGCGACTTCCAGGCGAGCAATCCGAATGGGATGCCGGCGACATACTTCGAGGATTGTTCTTCGACGCCCGCAAGGGTCGCGCCTTCGGGCTTGGCCTCGATGGTGCCGATGGCCTTCCCGTCGACGAAGAGCGTGTAATCGGGTTCACCGGTCTTGAAGGTAAGCTCGCCAACAGCTACCCCGTAACTGGCTGTGAGGTGGGTCTGAGACTTGGTTTGAACGAGCCAGCCGCACTTCGTGAGGAGCGCATCGATTTTTTGGCGCGCTAATTCTTCGGGAGGCGGCATGGCCGAAGATGTTCTATCGGGGGACGGCGGATGAATCGAGCAGAATCGGACGCGGCGCGCGTCCTGAGAGTTATCTGTTCGGCGGTGAGGGAACCGCGCGGGAGAGGAGGCACGAATTACTCGTGACGCGAGAGGCTCCCGTCGGAGCAAACCGTTTCGGGCGCTGAATAATTCAGGGCCATCGCACGACCAACACGTTACCATATGAAAAAATTCACAAGTCTATTGATCGGCTGTTCGCTGATTCTCGCGGGTGCCGCGATCGCGCAGCAGCCCGAGGAGCAGCCAACCCCCGCGGAAAAGCAGGGGGTCGAAAAGGGCAAGGGCCACGCACGCGAAGCGAAACCGGAAGCACCAGCGAAGGCGCTCGAAGCAGCTCCGGTGAACGCGCACGGAGCGAAGCACGAGCACGCCCTGAAAGAGCCGAAGATCGAGCCCAACGCAGTGGTGAAACCCACGGCTCCGGCTATGGAACAGCACAAACATGCGGCGGATGCACCAAAGGCGGCAGCGACGCCAAAGGTCGCCGCATCGGCAGCCCCGGCGATGACGCCCGTGGCCAGGGCATCGGCTAGCGTTGCGCCTTCGGCCTCAAAATCGGTCGCACCGGCTACGGCCGTTGCAGCGAAGGCAACGCCTGCGGCGACGACTTCAACAGTGGCAATGGCCACTCCGAAACCGAACACCGCAGCGGCGACGAAGAAGCCGGATGTGCAAAAGGTGCAGCAGATCCGGACCGAGCACGCGAACTTTATCGCGCAGCCAAACTTGAAGGTGGCTCCCGCAGTGACCTTCAATGCGTCCTATCGGGTGGAGGGAAGTGATCGCTGGCAGGGGCCGCAATACGAAGTCTACCGCTCCTATCGTCCGGAACGGCACGATGAAGGCTACTATCGGTCGCACTACAGCCGGGTGGAATTGATCAGCGGGGGCTACTATTACGAGAACAATAATTACTGGTATCCGGCCTGGGGTTACAATTCTAGCAACGAGTATTATGCCTACGATGGACCGATCTATGTGGGTCACCGCGGCGAACGGCCGGATCGCGTGATCGCCGATGTGCAGGCATCGCTCAAGGATATGGGCTACTACACGGGCTCGGTGGATGGACTGCTCGGGCCGTTAACGCGCAAGGCGCTGATTGGCTACCAGGATGACGCGGGGTTGACCGCGACCGCGACGATCGATGAGCCGACGCTGGATTCGCTGAATATGGGTTCGTAAGCGAAACCTAAACAGCTTTAGAAGCCGCCGGGCGCAGAAATGCCCCGGCGGCTTTTTTGTCGTGGCTGGTCAGGGGGAGGGAAAGTTGAAAGTTGAAAATGCGATGATGGGAGCGCGTCCCGATTGGCGTCAGCTTACTTCTTCGCCTTCCGCGATCTGGCCGAGCCGGAGAAACGTTTTAATCAACTCGCCTTCGCCGCACGCTGTCATCCCGGGAAAGCGCTTGAACCATTTGCCGTGCGGAACTTCGGGGTCCGTCTCGAGCCAATCCGCGAGCAGGCCAATTTGCTCTTCGGAAATTTCACGCTCGCGGACACGGTCGAAAAGGTGCCGCAGCAACGCGGCCGGAATCCCGTCCCGGCGGATTCTAGGCATCGCGTTTGCCGCCGTAGAATCCGCGAATCA
Organism: Verrucomicrobiota bacterium; assembly: GCA_030854105.1. Lineage (GTDB taxonomy): Bacteria > Verrucomicrobiota > Verrucomicrobiia > Chthoniobacterales > UBA10450 > AV69. The sequence goes on from JALYTV010000034.1 coordinate 8,664, forward strand.
TTTGTTCGCGAATTTCGAGCGCTGCTGTGGGATCTGCAGCCGCTACCATTTTTTTGGCCAGCGCGACCAGTTCTTTACCACTCAACATGCGCTCGGCGTCGAGACGGTAGGCAAACTGGATCACCTCGGCTTGCTCAGTCGGGGTCAGATGCTGGATTTCCCGAATGATCTGGTCCGCACTCACGAAACCAAATAAAGCGCGAACCCTCATCGAACTCAACCGTTCGATCTGCGCGGCGCGATGACGGAGCGCGTCCCGATTTGGCTCAAATCGAGTCCGCGTGAAAAGAAAAGCGCGTCGAGTTGTCGCATGATCGTGTCGGCTGACGCTGGGAACGACGGCGGCATGGGGATCGCTGGGACAAGGGTGCGTTTCCTCCAAGCTCACGGCGGAAGTTTCGTTTGCGAAAGCAGGGGGGAAACCGGAATGTCCCCATTCAATAAATCAAGGAAATGGTCGGCTGGATTCTTAAGAAAATTTTAGGCTCGAAAAATCAGCGCGAGATCAAGCGTCTGCGGCCGATCGTGCAGCGAATCAACGAGCTGGACGCGACATACAAGTCGCTCTCAGACGACGCGCTCCGCGGCATGACGGCGCAATGGCAGCAGGAATTGCGCGCGCTCGGCACGCAGGAGGAGCAGTGGAAGAAGCTGGACGAAATTTTGCCGGAGGCGTTTGCGGTGGTGAAAAACGGAGCGCGTCGTCTGATGGAACGCGGCCAGACGTTCACCGTGTGCGAGCAGCCGATGAAATGGGAGATGGTGCACTTCGACGTGCAGCTCGTCGGCGGCATTGTGTTGCATCGCGGTCGCATCGCAGAAATGGCGACGGGCGAAGGCAAGACGCTGGTGGCGACGTTGCCGCTCTATCTCAATGCGCTGACCGGACGCGGCGCGCACCTGGTGACGGTGAACGATTATCTCGCCCGCCGCGACGCGGAATGGATGGCGCAGCTCTACACCTTCCTCGGGCTAACCGTCGGTTGCATTCAGCACGATCAATCGCCGGAGGAACGCCGCCAGCAATACGCCTGCGACATTACCTACGGGACGAATTCGGAATTCGGTTTCGATTATCTGCGCGATAACGGCATGGCGACGACGCGCGAGCAGCAGGTGCAGCGCGGTTACAATTACGCCATCGTCGACGAGGTCGATTCCATCCTCATCGACGAAGCGCGCACGCCGTTGATCATCAGCGGGCCGGCGACGGTCTCGACGCATCAATACGACAAGTGGAAGCCGCTGGTGGAGCAACTCGTGCGCAAGCAGAACATGCTGTGCAATCGGATTGCGAGCGATGCGATCGACATGTGGGAGCGTTCGAAAGCGGAAACGTTCACTCCAGCGGACAGTCCTGAAATCAAAGCATCGCCAGAGGTGCGAAAGCTTGCCGCCAATTTGCGGATTCACCTGACGGAAGTGGCTGCGACCGGGAAGAAAGGGGAAATTACCGAGAGAGACGTCGAGTTCGTGGCAGGCCAGAAAAGTCCGGGCCTGCTCATGTTCAAAGTGAAGCTGGGTCAGCCACGCAACAAACAGCTCTTGCGGATGATGGAAGATCCGGAGAAACGCAAGGCGGTCGACAAGGCCGAGCTCAGTTTTTACCAGGATTCGCGCAAGGAAGAACTGTTCGAGTTGAAGGAGGAAGTGTTCTTCACCATCGACGAAAAATCGCAGGAGGCCGATCTCTCCGAGCAAGGCCGCAGCTTCATGAATCCGGACGACCCTAATGCGTTCGTGCTGCCGGATTTGATCAGCGAATTCACCGAGATCGATCTCAACAGCGCGCTGTCTGACGACGAGAAGGAGAAGCAAAAAAACGAGCGCCAGCAGCTTTGCGACACGCAGGCGGAGCGCATCCATAATATTTCGCAGCTACTGCGCGGCTACTGTTTGTTCGAGAAGGACGTGCAGTACGTGGTCGAGGAAAACAAAGTCGTCATCGTCGACGAATACACCGGCCGCAAAATGCCGGGCCGGCGTTGGAGCGACGGCTTGCACCAGGCCGTCGAAGCGAAGGAAGGCGTGCAGATCGATCGCGAGACGCAAACGCTGGCGACGATCACGATCCAAAATTATTTCCGGCTCTACGCGAAGCTCGCGGGCATGACCGGCACGGCGGAGACGGAGGCGAACGAGTTCCACGACATTTACAAACTCGATGTCACGGTGATCCCGACCAATCGTCCCGTGGCGCGCAAGGACTCGAACGATCGCATCTACAAAACGCGCCGCGAAAAATACAACGCCGTCATCAATGAGATTCGCGATTGCCATGCGAGGTCGCAGCCGGTGCTGGTGGGCACGGTGAGCGTAGAAGCGAGCGAGTTGCTCTCGCGCATGCTCAAGCGCGAGAAAATTCCGCACAACGTGCTGAACGCGAAATATCACGAGCAGGAAGCGGAGATCGTGCAGCGCGCGGGCCAGGCGGGGACGGTCACGATTTCGACGAACATGGCCGGTCGCGGCACCGACATTAAACTCGGCGACAGCGTGTCGGGCCGAGGCGGCTTGTTCGTCATCGGCACGGAGCGGCACGAATCGCGCCGCATCGATCGGCAGTTGCGCGGACGTTGCGCGCGCCAGGGCGATCCGGGCGCGTCGCGTTTCTACGTCAGCTTCGAGGACGATCTGATGCGCAATTTCGGCGCGGCCGATCGCATGACGAAAATCATGGAGCGCTTCGGCCTCGAGGAAGGGCAGGAACTCGAGCACCGGTGGTTGAACAAGTCGGTCGAGACGGCGCAGAAGCGCGTCGAGCAGCGGAATTATCTCATCCGCAAACGCACCCTCGACATGGACGACGTGATGAATAATCAGCGCGAGGTCGTTTACGGTTATCGCAACGACGTCATCGATACCGACGATCCGCGCACGCTCATTTTCGAAGTCATCGACGAAGCGGTGCCGGGAAAAGTGCGCGAGTATCTCGGGAGCGGGAAGCCTGACGACGAACCGAATCACGCGGGCCTCATGCAGTGGGTGAACACGACGTTCCCGCTCGGCTTGAACAAGGACCGCGCGGAATTCGAATCGCGCAATCCGGACGCGAACACGCAGTTTTTGATCGAGAAAATCAAGGACGCGTACCAGCGGAAATCTTCGCACGAAGAGCCGACGGCGGTGAAGAGCCTCGAGCGTTACATCATGCTGAATGCGATCGATCGCCTCTGGCAGGAACATCTCTACGCGATGGATGCGTTGCGCGAAGGCGTTTACCTGCGCGCTTATGCGCAGAAGGATCCGCTGGTCGAATACAAGACCGAAGCCTACGAAATGTTCGTGGAGCTGATGGCGAACATTAAGAACGAAGTGCTGCACAATCTTTTTCGCAGCACGTCAAACTTGCAGGCCTTCGAGAATTTCCTGGCGAGCCTGCCGCAGTTTCTCCAAGGGGACGGCGGACCCGATGGCGGCGCGGGCGGGCCGCCGCAGCGCGGCATGCGTCCGCCGGGGCCGCGTGGAAATGCGCCGCAAGCCACCGCGCAAAATGGCGATGACGATGGCGAGGTGACGCTGGACCTCGCGCCGGTGCGTCGCGACGTTCCCAAAGTGGGCCGCAACGAAGCGTGCCCCTGCGGCAGCGGAAAGAAATTTAAGAATTGCTGCGGTCGCACCGCCTGAGTCCGGAGTTCAATCAAGCTATGAAGAGTCTCGCCTTATTTGCCACGTTCCTTTGCCTTGCGCGTGTCGCTTTCGCCCAAGACGACCCGACGCTTCGTCCCGCTCTCATCGGGTCCGCACCCAGCTCGATCATCAACACCATTGATACCAAGGCGCTGCTCGCCCGAGGGCAAAAGGATGGCGTGGTGCAATTTTGCGCGGCCGTTGACCGGCAGGGAGCTGTGGTCTGGTCGACTATTTTCGGAGCGTCGCAAGGGTCGCAGGCGCTCGAAACCGAAGTGAGGATCAAAGTCGGCACGGGACACATGATCCCGGCGATTCGGAAGGGCGAGCCCATTTCCGTGCTGTTCTACGGCACGGTCACGTTTCGCGTCATCGACGGCAAAACCCGCCTCCGTATTTTTGCCAATCAAGAACCGGCCGAGCTCGACAAAGAGAGCGATTTCATCGCGCCGCAGGCGTGTCTGAACGGCGACGTCTTCGTCGGGTTTCAATATCCTGACAATCAAACCACCGTGCCGGTCGAAGCCCTCGTCCGTCTCGCTTTGAAAGTCGATGCGCAGGGGAATGTGCGTGAAGCTTCGGTCGCGAGCGAAAAGCCGCCGCTGCTCGGTTTTGGCGATGCGGCGATCATTCAATTCGGCAAAGCGCCGTTCATCCCCGCTTTTCGCAATGGAAAACCGGTCGTATGCGAGTTCATTCTTCCGCTCGTCTACCAGCCCGCGCCACCGCCGAAGCAGGAGCCGGAAGCTTCCCCGGCCGATCCGTTGCAGAGCCTCACTCAGCCTCCGCCGTAAGCGGTGATGGTGGGCGCGGAATTCTTCCAGCGCGATCCGCTGCGTTGCGCGCGTGATCTCGTCGGCTGTGAACTGCGCTGGGGTGCGTGCGCGGGGATTATCGTCGAGACGGAGGCCTACCACGCCGTCGGCGACGAAGCTTGCCACACATTTTTTAAGCCGAGCACGCGCGCCTTTGTGGAACGCAATCGCGCCGGCGCCGCTTACATCTATTTAAACTACGGCATGCATTGGATGCTGAACGTTTTGGTGAAAGGAAACGAAAACGGCTTCGTCCTCATTCGCGCGCTGGAGCCGACGCGCGGACTTGCGCTGATGAAACGCCGGCGCGCTGTCACCGCCGCGCGCGCGCTTTGTTCCGGCCCGGGCAAGTTGACGCAAGCGCTCGCGATCACGCAGCGACATCACGAAATGGATTTGTGCGCCGACGCGCGCTTCTGTTTCGCGCCGTCGTCAGCCGACACGATCCCGGTGCGCGCGGACGTGCGCATCGGCATCAGCCGCGCGGCGAAACTGCCGTGGCGATTTACTTTGCGCGACAGCGAGTACGTGAGCGTTCCTTTTCGGTCGCGCCGGCCGCGCTGGTAGAAGCGCTACCCTACGAAGAGCGCGCGCCATGTGAGGACGCAGCACATTGACGGAACGATTCGTTCGTCGAACTTCCCAGTTCGAATGCATAAACAACGCGTCTTGCTCGGCATGAGTGGAGGAGTCGATTCCTCCGTCGCCGGTTATCTTTTGCGCGAGCAAGGCTACGACGTCGTCGGCGTGACGATGAAAGTGTGGCCGCAGGACTGCATCTCGCGCGCGGAAGATAAATGCTGCGGCCCGCAAGCGGTGGCGGACGCGCGCAACGTTGCGCACGCGCTCGGCATCCCGCATTACGTCGTGGATGAAGCGGATCAGTTCGAGAAGCTCGTGATCAACTATTTCTCGAGCGAATACAAGGCCGGCCGCACGCCGAACCCGTGCGTGATGTGCAACGAGAAGTTGAAGTTCGGCAATCTCTGGGAAAAAGCGGAAGCGCTCGGCTGCGATTTCATCGCCACCGGACATTACGCGATCATCGAGCATGGCGCGGAGCGCGCGGTCCTGCGCAAAGGCGCCGACCCGCGCAAAGACCAATCGTATTTTCTTTTCAGTCTGCGCCAGGAACAATTGCGGCGCGCGTTGACGCCGCTCGGCGCGATGGAGAAACCGCAGATTCGCGAGATCGCGCGCAATCTCGGGCTCAAGGTCGCCGAGAAAGCCGATAGCCAGGAGATTTGTTTCGTGCCCGGCCAGGATTACAAAGCGTTCCTGCGCTCGCATCTGGGCGAGAGCGAATTCCATCGCGGCGGCATTTACGATCTCGCTGGCAATTTTGTCGCGCCGCATGAAGGCATCGAGATGTTTACCATCGGCCAGCGCAAAGGACTTCCCGGCGGTTCCGCGCAACCGCGCTACGTCGTCGACATCGACGCGGAAACCAATCGCGTCATCGTCGGCAGCGCCGAGGATTTGCTCGTTGAAGAATTCGAAGTCGATCGCGTCAACTGGGTCGGCCGCGCGCCGTCGTCAGACGACACGATCACGATTAAAATTCGTTACAATCATCCCGGCACGCGCGCGACCATCACGCCGGTCGCCGATGATCGCGCGCGGGTGCAATTGCACACCGCGCAGAAAGCGGTCACGCCCGGACAGGCGGCGGTGTTTTACGACGGCGACATGGTGCTTGGTGGCGGCTGGATTTGCCGGCGCGCCGCGCTCGTGCCCGCGTGAACGCCGAGTACGCGATCGCGCTCAGCACGTTTCCCGACGCGGCGACGGCGAAGAAGATCGCGCGCGATCTCGTCGCGCACGCGCTCGTCGCCTGCGCCAACATCGTGTCGTCTGTCGATTCGATTTATCGCTGGCAGGGCAAGGTCGAAGAGAGCAACGAAACGCTCGTTGTCTTCAAGCTGACGAGCGCGCGATACGCAGAGTTCGAAGCGCGCCTGCGCGAGCTGCATCCGTACGACGTGCCAGAAATCATCCGGCTCGATCTTGCCGGCGGTTCCGCGGATTACCTGCGCTGGATTAGCGAAAGCTGCGCGCGCGACTAACGAGCGCGTCGATTAACGGTGAAGATCGCGGCGCCGATCAGATTTCCGAGCAGGCTGACGCCGATGATTTTGATGGCGAAGAGGAGCGGACTACGCACGCCGATAATCGGGAAAATGGTGAAGACGATGGCGGCGAGCGAAACGAATAGTCCGCAAATCGAAGCGAGACGTAGCCAGACCGGCGTTTGCGCGCGGATCGAACTCGCGCCGCAGAGCGGGATGGCAAACATGATGACGTAAGCGATGCCGTAGAAAACGCTGGCGGCGTTATCCACCACTTGAAACGCTTCCTGCGCGCCGTTGCCGATGAGACTGGCGAGCGCGAACGCGAGCGTGACACCGCCGACGAAAAGGATGGAATTCACCGGCGTCTGGTAACGGGAGTGCAAGCGCGTGAACCACGCCGGCAGCAGCGAGTCCCAGCCCGCGACCATCGGCAATCGCGAACTGCCCGCGAGATAGATGCTCATCAACGCGATGGCGCGGCTAGCCAGCAACAGGATCGCAACCGACACGATCACGCCGACGATGGGGAAATTGCGGAAACCGATTTGCAGCGTTTGCGGCACGGGGCCGATGAGATCGATCTCGCGGCCGCCGGTGAAGGCGAGCACCGCGCTGGTGCCGAGGATGAACATGAGCGCGATGATGGGCGCGGCGATGAGGACGGAGCGTCCGATATTGCGCGCGGGTGCGCGGCATTCGCCCGCGAGAATCGCGACGTATTCGAAACCGCTGAGCGCGCCGACGGCGAGCTTGGTGAAAATGTTGAAGCTGAAAATGGTGAGGGTGGGCGCGACAAAGGCGAACGGCCGATAGCTCTTCAATTCGCCGCGCACGAGGCTGATGAAGGGCAGCGCGATGAGCGCGCCGTAGGTGATGAGCATGATGATGCCGCCGGCGTTGTGCAGCCATTTGCCGATGGCGAGGCCGCGAATGGAAAGCGCGACGAGGGAGACGACGATGATGGTGCTGAGGAGCGAGACGAACCATTTGCTCTCCTGCATCCACGCGGCGCTGTGGCCGAGTGCGTAGGAGAGATTTGTCGTCACCACGAGGCCGCTCAGCGCCATGACGGTAATGGCGAGCAGCCAGAGATTCCACGCCACCATGAAGCCGGCGAATTCGTTGAAAGCGAATTTTGCCCATTGATACAAGCCGCCTTCGAGCGGCATGAGGCGATTGAGATAAATCACGACCGCGGCTTGCGGGGTGTAGAAGAGAATGATGGCCGCGATCCAATAGACGAGGTGCGAGGGGCCAAGCTTCGCCGCCGCGCCGACCCAACTGGTGCCGACAACGAAGACGATCTGCGTGAGGACGAGATCGCGCAGGCTGAGATTGCGATGCAGCGAAGCGCTCTTCTCGATCGTGCCGCGTTCGGCTGCGCTGAGATCGGGCGCGCTCACGCTCGAACGTTAGCCTTCCCGATCTGGCGACTGTGACGGCGGCGGTTCGAGGCGAAATTCGCGATGGCGAATACGGCCGCCGGCGTACGCGATGTAACTCCCGGCGACGAGCGCGCCGCACCCGAGCAGCGCTGTCAGCATGACCAGCGGCATTCTCGCTTTCGGATAAAAACGCGGGAGCACGAGCGCGGCGAGAGAAAGCGCGGCGGTGGTGTAGTAAACCCAGACGACGTTATCCGCGCGCTGTTCGTGCGCGGAAAGCCAGGCTTCGCCGTCGGCATCGGCCGTCATCGGGATGATGCGCTCCTTGGCTTTGCCGCCGAAAAGCATCACCGGCCAGACGGAAAGCGAGGCAAGGAAAACAATGACGAGCGCCGCTTTTTGCACCGAAACATTCCGCCAGAACAGAGCGGCGATGAGCGCGATGACGCCGACGACGAGCCCGTAGATCGGGATCGGGTTCAGTAAAGTGTGGACGTATTCGGGTTGCTGGAGCGCTTTTAGAAAAGCGTTCATTGGCCCGCGACGACGACGGCGTGCTTCAGCATCGCGCTCGTGGCCGAGGGCAGATAACGGTGCCAGTCGCTCGGCGTGAAATGCCACCACTCCGTGCGCAGACCGTAGAAACCGGCGTGCGACATCGCCCACTGCAAAGCGCTGAGGTGCCGGCGCACATTTTCGTCGGGGCCGTGGTAGTTGAGCATGGCGGCGGGAGTGAAGTCGTCGAAATCAGTCGGCATCGACAGCGCGTGCCCGCCTTCATCGACCAGGGTGACGTCGACGGCGGCGCCCCGCGTGTGCAGCGACCCGACGTTGGCGTGTGGATCGGCGACGAAATCAGGATTGGGCGCTACTTCCCAAAGACGTTGCTGCGCTTTTTCGGGGCGATAAGCATCCCACACTTTGAGGCCGTAATGGAACTCGCGGAGACTTTTTTGCGCGGCGATGAGACGGCGCGCGACCCCCGCGCGCACCCACGGTTGCGCGTTGGCGGGATAAATGGCGTGGCCGGCGATGTTGTTGTTCGTCGCGTAACGCAATTCGATGACAATCGAAGGCGCGACGTCGCGGATGTTCACCATCGCAAAATCATCACTTGGCACCGGCGTCGGCTGCGCGCAGAGCGGGTAGGCTAACGACAGGAAAAAGAGAAAAATGAGCGAGCGCGTCATGGCGTGGTGGGAATGGTCGGGACCGGAGCGTCTGTCTTTGCGATTCGTTGCAGGAGAAGTCGAGCACTATTCTCCGGCACGTTGAAACGCAGTTCGATTTTGTCGCCGTCGACTTTCACCTCCGGCGGCTGCTCTGTCAGTTTCATATCGCTCTGCGCGATTTGCAGCCAGCGATTGGCGTCCGCGCGGATGTTTTTCGCCATCTCCCCGGCGGCGGACACCGAATCGAATTCGAGCACCAGATGCGCTTTCACCGGCAGGGACAACGACAGCGCCAGCCCGAGCGTTTGCGCGTGCTGCAATAATTCGTCGGGGAAGATTGGGTGGAAAACGCGAGCGAGCGAGCTTGGTTCGCGCGAGATGAGGCGCAAAGCGGAGTCGCGATCGAGCGCCTGGAATTGCGTGAAGAAAGGCGACTCCAGCGGCAAATCCGGCAGAATGCCGAGGCGCACGCGCACGAGATCATCCACGCCGGAGCGCGGGCCGATCGCCAGCGTGCGCGGGCCGAGGCGCGCGATCGCCGTCTCGCCCTGTTGCCAGACGGTGAGGCCGTCCACTTCGCGTTTCTCGGTTTTTTTGTCTTCGGTCAGCGTGCGCGCCACCGGGGCGACATCGTCTTTTGCCTCGACCAAGACAAATTCCCCCCGGTCGATCGCCGTGCTCGCGCGCGTCACTCGCGCGGTGTCGCTCAGCATTTTGAGTTTTGGTGTTTGCGCTGCGGGACCGAGCAACGCCGGCCACGTTGTCTGCCAGAACTCCGGCGATTCCTTGCGCCATTTCTTGATCGCATCGTCGCGATCGAATTTTTCGACGTTCAACGCCAGGATCGTCTCCGTCGCCGCCGGCAGCCATTCGTGGCGCGTCGGCCGCTGCATGAGCACGACCACCACCAGCGCGAGCAGGAGCACCACCGAAACGACGGTGAAATAAAATTTGCGCAAATCCTGCCGATCGATGCCGGCGGAAATCACTTTCAACTCGTCCCGGTGCGCCAGATGCGCGTTGACCGATTGGCGATGCCGCAGCACATCGCGCAACAGATGCGGCGCGCTCGGCGGCGCGATCCCCTGATTGCCGAGATGGCGGCCGATGTTCAAATACGCCGGATCCTTTTTCTCCTCGACGGTGTCGTGATGGCCGCGCGCCTCGTCGATCGCCGCCTGTTGCGCGCGACTCTGTTCGCCGAGCTCGCGATCGGTGGCATCGAATTCCGCGCGCCCTCGGGTGATGTTCTTCTCCGCCACCGCCAGCGTTTCCTCCGCCGCGGTCAGTTTTGCTTTTGCCTGGCGGCACGCATCCGCACTGCCTTCGCGCGCGCGCGCAATCTCCGTGCGTTCCTCCGGCAAACGCGCGCGCTGGCTGCTGAGCGCCGCCAGGCGCGCGTCGAGATCGGCGGGCGGCGGCGTCTGCGCCTGCAACGCGGAAATTTGCTTCAATAAGTCTCGATCCGACGCGTCGTTCGCCTGCAAATGCGCTTCCACCCCGCTCAATTCCTTGCCGCAAAGATCGGTCGCGCGCTTCGCTTCGTCGCGCGCCTGCTGCAACGGCTTCTTCTCCGTTTCCAGCTTGCCGATCGCTTCGCTCTTAGCCGTCCCGTTCTCGCGCCGTTTCGTTTCCGTCTGCTTCAGGCCCTCCTCGAGTTGCGCGATGCGCGTCGCCACTTCGCGCTGTTCCTGCTCGAGCTTTTTCAGTGCGACGATCTCGTTGCGCACTTCGGGAAAGTTCACCGCCTGCGCCGTGCCTTCGCGCCCGAGGTGAATCTCGCTGCGTTGCAGTTGCCGCTTCACATGCCGCAACGCCAGGCGCGTGCGCTGGCGGCGCACTTTCAGCCCGAGTTCACGAATCCCAGTGGTGAGGAAACTCACGTGCTACTCTCGCGATGCGTCCAACAACCTCAACCGCGCTTATTCTTCCGCGCTCAATTTCGCCAGCACGTTGAAGTCTTCCAGCGTGGTGATGTCGCCGGTCACCGCCTGGCCGCTCGCGATTTCCTTCAGCAGGCGTCGCATGATTTTTCCGCTCCGCGTCTTCGGTAGCGCTTCCGCGAAGCGAACTTCGTCCGGCTTCGCGATCGCGCCGATCTGCGTGCCGACGTGCTCACGCAATTGCGCCTTCAACTCAGCCGACGCGTTCACCCCGGTGATCACGGTCACGAACGCGACGACGCCTTGCCCCTTCAACTCATCCGGCCGCCCGACCACTGCCGCTTCCGCCACGCTCGCGTGCGACACCAGCGCGCTCTCGATTTCCGACGTGCCGAGCCGATGGCCCGCCACATTCAGCACATCGTCGATGCGACCGACGATCCAGAAATAACCGTCCGCATCGCGCCGCGCGCCGTCGCCGGTGAGATAGCAGCCTTTGTATTCGCTCCAATACGTTTTTTTGTAACGCTCGCTATCGCCGTAAATGTTCCTCAGCATCGAGGGCCACGGTTTTCGCACGATCAATTTTCCGCCCACGTTCGGCGGCACTTCGTTGCCCTTCTCATCCACCACCGCCGCGTCCACGCCGAAGAACGGCAGCGTCGCGCTCCCCGGCTTTTGCGCGATCGCGCCCGGCAACGGCGTGATCATGATCACACCCGTCTCCGTCTGCCACCAGGTGTCGACAATCGGGCAGCGCCAGCCGCCGACCACGGTGTGATACCACATCCATGCTTCGGGATTGATCGGCTCGCCCACCGAACCGAGCAGCCGCAGCGACGAGAGATCGTGCTTCTTCACCCAGTCGTCGCCCCAGCGGATGAACGCGCGGATCGCCGTCGGCGCGGTGTAGAGAATGTTCACGCCGTAGTCCTCGATGATGCGCCAGAACCGGTCCGGCTCCGGCCAATTCGGCGCGCCTTCATACATCAACGTCGTGCCGCCGTTCGCCAGCGGCCCGTAAACGACATAGCTGTGTCCCGTCACCCAGCCGACGTCCGCCGTGCACCAGTAAATATCGTCGTCGCGCAGATCGAAGACGTATTTCGTCGTGCAATACGCGCCCACCAGATAGCCGCCGGTCGTGTGCAGAATGCCTTTCGGTTTTCCCGTCGACCCGCTGGTGTAGAGAATGAAAAGGGGATGCTCGCTGTCGAGCGGCTCCGGCTCGCATTGCGCATCGACATACTCCAGTTCGCGATGCCACCAGACGTCGCGCCCTTCTTTCATGTGAATCTCGTTGCCGGCGCGCTTAAAAACGATCACGCGCTTGATCGTTGTCTTGTCCTTGAGCGCGTCGTCTACGTTTTGCTTTAGCGGCACGATTGCTCCCCGCCGGTAACCGCCGTCGGCCGTGATCAACGCCGTCGCGCCGCTGTCGGCGATGCGGTCGCGAATGCTCTCCGCGCTGAACCCGCCGAAGACGACCGAGTGCACCGCGCCGATGCGCGCGCAGGCCAGCATCGCGATCGCCGCCTCCGGAATCGTCGGCAGATAAATGATCACGCGCGCCCCTTTGCGCACCTTGTTCCGCTTCAGCACATTCGCGAACCGGCAGACCTCGCGATGCAACTGCTGATAGGTCAGCGTGCGTTTATCGCCCGGCTCGCCTTCCCAGATGATCGCCGCCTTGTTCCGCGTCGCGCCGTGCAGATGCCGGTCGAGACAATTTTCCGAGACGTTGATCTTGCCGCCGATAAACCATTTCGCGAACGGCGCCCGCCAGCGCAGCGTTTCCGTGAACGGCGTCTGCCACGTCAACTCCTTCGCTTCCTTGGCCCAGAACTTCTCCGGCTTGCGGATCGATTTGCGATACAGCTTCTCGTATTCCTCGCGACTGGAGACGCGCGCCTTTTTGGCAAACTTCTTCGGCGGCGCGAACAACCGCTCCTCCACCAGATGCGACTCGATATGATTTTCCATGAGCGAATCATCAGCCTACCCGATCACAGCCGACCCGCTCAACGCAAAGATTAACCCGCATCGCGCGCCTCCCGCTGTAGCCGCGGTCGCCAGCCGCGGCCCGGTGTACCCGCTCCTTGGTGAGGCGCGACATGCCTCCGGCGCGTTGTCATTCCGCGCGCCGTTGCTATAATCGTGAACTGTGAGCCTCAGCGAAATCAAGAACGCCGTGGACGCCTTGTCCGCCGATGAGCTAGCCGACCTTGCGGCCTTCATTCGTGAGCGGGACAACGCCGGCTGGGATCGGCAGATTGACGCGGACTTCGCCGAGGGCGGACGCTTGTCTACGGTAACGGAAGAGGTTCGCGACGGCATCCGGGCTGGCCGGCTTCAGGATCTCCCTTGATCGGGAAAACGCAGCCGCGGTTCTGGAAGGCTTTCGACAGGTTGCCGCCGGCGGTGCAAAGACTCGCCCGGGAGAAATTCGCTCTTTGGAAGGCCGACCCGTTTCATGCGTCACTCCGATTCGAGGAGCGTCGCAACGGAATCTGCGTCGTCCGGATCGGAGACCATTACCGGGCGATCGGTCTCCGTGAAGGAGAGGTCATCGCCTGGTTTTGGATCGGCACTCACGAACAGTACAATCGCTTCCGCTTCTGATCGTCGTCTCAGCGTTTCAGAATTTCAGCGTTCCAGCTTTTTCCTCCTTGCCTACCCGATCACAGCCGACCCGCTCAACGCAAAGTTCGGTCGACGGGCGCGAACACGAGACAACGGATTACTCGCAAGATGTTTGTCATTTCCAAAGCGGTTCGATAGGCTTTCGCCCGATATGTTTCGCCGATGCTTTTTGCTCGCGTCTGTCATTGCCTTTGCCGCATCGGCCCTTCACGCCGCGACGCCCGGCTTCGACTCTGCGGCCGATCCGGCTTACAGCGGCATTACGGGATCGTTCAATGGCACCGATGGGGGGAACGCCTGCCGCCTTCGGCCCATGGACGGTGACGCCGAATCCACCGGGCACCACGACGGCGGGAAGTTTTATCGGGGATTCAACCACGCTCGCGCCCGGCAACACCGGTGGCAACGTCGATACTTCCGGCGTTGCTTTCGGCCTCTTCGGCCATACCAGCGCTTACGTGAATGCCACTCGCTCCTTCGACTCGCCGCTGACGGTTGGCCAGAGCTTCATCATCCAGATCGCTGTCAATTTCCGGAACGGCAATAAAGGCATCGACGTGAGGGACGCGAGCAACAACGTCATCTTCGACCTCAACATCGGCGGCAACGACTACTCGGTGAACGACACCGGCGGAGGCACGACCAACCTGTTTAACATGGTTTACGACCCGAACACCGTCTTCACCGTTCAGCTCACACAAACGAGCCTCACCGGAGGTGAATGGACGATCACCCGCAGCGGCGGGCAGAGCGGCACTCAGGATGGAGGCAACTTCGGCTACAACGGAGTGGCTGCCCCCATCGACCTCTACAACGTGGCCACGACTGGCGGCGGTGCGCCGCAGGACAATTTGTTCTTCAATAACCTCCAGATCATCCCGGAGCCATCCATCGTCGCCTTACTCGCCGGTTCGGCACTACTGGGAGCATTACTCTACGCCGGTCGCCGTCGCGAATAGGATGCAGCCGTGATAGACGAGGGGGGAATAGGGGTCAGTTTTACCTTTTTACAATTTGAGAACCGAGGGAGTGCGGTAAGCTAAGAAAGAGGGAATGCCCGGCAGGTTCGTATCGAAACGGAAGTGGCGATGATCGAATGCTCTGCGAAAAATTGTAAAAAGTGAGGACTGACCTCGACTTCTTTGAAACATGACATCTAACCCCTATGTAAGATGTCAAGTGTGACGGGCGGGTGTGTAGGTGGTTCTTAGGTCATAAAGTTTGCTTGATCGGTGCAGTTTAGGTTTTCTTGGAGGCGCTTCCTTTTCCCTTGGCTCGTTGGCTTTTTGTTTCCAGCGGCTCGTACTCCTATCCGTGCATGTCACCGTGGCGACAGCAGCAATTTGATCTATGCGATCAGGTGGAAGAGGAACTGGAGGCGGCCCAATCTAG
>JALYTV010000035.1 GCA_030854105.1 Verrucomicrobiota bacterium
GCGTGGCACGAGAGCGAAAACGGCAGCGCGTGTTCCAGCCGCACGGGATCGAGCAGTGCGAGAAAGGCACAGCCGATCATAGACAGCGCGATCAGCGCAGCGCGCCGGCTTCGTTGTGCAAAAGAAAGCGCGTTCACGAATCCGGTGGCGGTTCGTAGGACGAGCGTTCGGTCGGCGGCTCCGGTTCGCGCGGCGGCGGCGCTTCCGGAATTGGCGGCGCGACAGGCGGCAGCGGCGGCGCGAGCGCGGCCGGCGTCGGCTCAGCCGCGATATTCTGCCAAGCGTCCCATCGCGTTCCGAACTGCCGCAAAAACAAGAGCGGGTAGGCTGCGAGACAAACGTAGAGCGGCAGCAAAATCACCGTGCCGACGTACGGAATCGCGGCGACGCAACACGTCACGCAAGCCGCGAGACATCCCAGCATGACCGTGGCAATGGCGAGCGCGAAAAGAAAAAGCGCATAGAGAATAAATGGGATCGGGTCGGCTGTGATCAGACTGGTGGCGTGGCCAAATGCCTCCAGCGCGCGGCACCGGCGAGTGAACATGCTGACCAGCACCACCTGGGACACGACGTTCCATGCCATTGTCATCAACACGAAAAAGAGGCCGCCGAAAATCAGCGCCGCCATAAACAGCGCCCCGCGCGAGAAAGAGTTCCAAGAGAGAATGATTGGCAGCGCCAGCAAGCCGAGCACGAGGAGAAAGCAGAATGCGGTGGCGAGCAGGAAGAGAAAAAAGCTGTTCCCTTCCCGACGATATTCGTGCCACGGCTGCACGATCGCGCCGCGATTGCGCACGATGCAATCGAGGAAAATGAAACGCCCGCGCGCGCCGACCCAAAGCAACGCGATGACCACTGCTAAAACGATGGCCAGGCCAATGCCGAAGGCGACGAGCCAGACCAGATGGTTCGCGGCCTCGGGCGTGTGCCACAAATGCCGCGTCCAATGAAAACTGAAATCGCGATTGCGGAAATTGCGGAAACTGAAATTCGGTGAGCCGCTGCCGGCGAAATGGGAAAGAAACGCCGCAAAACCAATGACAATCCATTTCTCGAACGAGAATGGTTGAAATAAAATCCGTTTCGTCAGTTGGATCGCGCGATCAAACGGCGCGATAATTTCGACCTTCGCGGGCATGCCATTCATCGCTGCATTTCAAACCGCTTCGCGCGCGACAAGCAAGCTAAGTCGTGCCGAAATAGCGGTCGCCCGCATCGCCGAGCCCGGGCACGATGTAACCGGCTTCGTTCAAAAGTGGATCGATGGCGGCGCAAAAAATCGGAATCTCGGGATGCAACGACGCGACTTGCGCGATGCCTTCCTGGCAGGCCACTACGCAGGCGAATTGAATCGCCGTCGCGCCCTTTTCTTTCAACAGCGCCAGCGCCGCGCACGCGCTGCGACCGGTGGCGAGCATGGGATCGAGCAGCACGATCTGCGCGTCGGCGACATGGCGCGGAAGCCGGCAATAATATTTCACCGGCCGCAGGGTTTGCTCATCCCGATAGAGCCCGATGTGGCCGACCGCGGCCTCCGGCATGACGCGCGCCATGCCTTCGAGCAAACCGAGGCCGGCGCGGAGAATCGGCGCGAACACGACTGGTCGCGCGAGTTTCTGGCCGGAGAATTTTGCCAACGGCGTCTCGATTTCCTCCGGCGACAACGGCCACTCCTTCGCCACTTCGCTGAGCAGCAGAATCGCGATCTGCTCGAGCACACGCCGGAATTCCTCGGCGCTCGTGTTCTTGTCGCGAAGTCTCGACATTTTCGCCGTCACCAGCGAATGGTCGATGAGATGAACGGCAGACATGAGCGACAAGGTTTAACCGGCGGCAGCGCTTGCGGAGAAGCGAAATCCTAAACTGCGCGGTGGAAGACAAACGACGTTATCCGATCGGCGCCGAACTGGTTGCTCCCGACCGGACGCATTTTCGCGTCTGGGCGCCGCAGGCAAAAATTCTCGAAGTCGCGCTCGCGGACGGCGTCGTGCATCCGCTCACCGCAGAGCGGGATGGCTATTTTGCCGGCGCCGCCCCCTGTTCCGCCGGCGCGCATTACAAGTTTCGTATCGATGGCGAAGATGCGTATCCCGATCCGGCCTCGCGCTATCAGCCGGATGGTCCGCACGGCGTCTCGTGCGTGGTTGATCCGTTTGCCTTTCGTTGGACGGATGACGATTGGCGCGGTTTGTCGTTAGCCGGCCAGATCATCTACGAATTTCATGTCGGCACCTTCACTCCCGCAGGCACGTGGCGCGCTGCCATCGACAAGCTTCCCGCTCTGCGCGAGATGGGAATTACTCTGCTCGAGATGATGCCGATCGCCGATTTCCCCGGGCGTTTCGGCTGGGGTTACGACGGCGTGAACATGTTTGCGCCGTGCCGCCTTTACGGCGCGCCGGACGATCTGCGCGCCTTCGTCGACGCCGCGCACGGCCACGGGCTCGGCGTTATTCTCGATGTCGTCTATAACCATTTCGGCCCCGACGGAAATTATCTCGGCAATTTTTCGGCCCATTATCTTCATCGCACGCGCAAGAACGATTGGGGCGATCTCATCAATTTCGACGGACCGAACTGCGAACAGGTGCGGGAATTCTTCTTCACCAACGCGCGCTATTGGATCGAGGAATTTCATTTCGATGGCTTCCGCTTCGATGCGACGCAGGGGATTTTCGACAGCTCGGGCGATTACGTGGTGGGCGCGATCGGGCGCATCGCGCGCGCCGCGGCGGGTCAGAGGCAGATCGTGCTGGTCGCGGAAAATGAACCGCAGGAAACGCGCCTGGTGCGTCGGCGCGAAGTCGGCGGCGATGAGCTCGATGGTTTGTGGAATGACGACTGGCACCATTCCGCCATGGTGGCGTTGACGGGACGCAACGAGGCTTACTACGGCGATTATCACGGCGCGCCGCAGGAATTCGTTTCCGCCGCCAAATACGGTTACCTCTTCCAGGGCCAGCCGTATTTCTGGCAAACGCAGGGGCGCGGCGAGCCGACGCACGGTACGGCGCCGGAAGCGTTCATCTCGTTCATCGAAAATCACGACCAGGTTTCAAACAGCCCGTTCGGCGAACGCGTGCGCCTTCTCACTTCTCCGGGGCGTTATCGCGCGATGACGGCCCTACTCCTCCTCGGCCCATGGACACCGATGTTGTTTCAAGGGCAGGAATTTGGCGCGTCGACCCCGTTCACCTACTTCAGCGAACCGGGCGATGAAAAATTGCGCGCCGCCGTGCGTAAAGGCCGCTTCGAATTCCTGGCGCAATTCCCTTCCGCAGCGAATGCGGAAACGCAGGCACGCCTGCCGGATCCCGGGGCGCTAGACACTTTCGAGCGCAGTAAACTTCGTTGGGAAGAGCGGATGACAGACAGCGTGCTCTACTTGCTGCACCGCGATCTCATTCAACTTCGCCGGCACGATAAACGATTTCGCGAACACGGCCGCGTCGACGGCGCCGTCTTGAATGACAATGCATTTCTGCTGCGCTACTTCAGCGAGCGGCCGGAAGATGAACGCCTGGTCCTGGTCAATTTCGGAAAGCGCTTTCCGCTCCAGCCGGCGCCGGAACCGTTGCTCGCGCCGCCATTCAATTTTGAATGGGAATCGTTCTGGACCAGCGAATCGGTGAAATACGGTGGCTTCGGCCCGACAGAAGTGGTGGATCGCATGCAATGGATTTTGCTCGCGGAATCAGCCGTCGCGTTGCGTCCCGTGAGCTCACCGCGCTCGCTCAGGATCAGTTCTCGCGGATAGCGCATGGACAAATCCGCACGCAATTCGGCCGAGTGGCCCATCGAGCGCCGTCTGCCCTGGCGCAAAGGCGAGGAATCGCGTGAAGTCCTGCTGTCGCGCGAATTTCTCGTGACCAACGGCCTCGGTGGTTATTGTTCCAGCACCGTATCCGGAGCGCTCACGCGCAAGTATCACGGCATGCTGGTGGCGGCGTTGCCCGCGCCGCTCGGGCGCATGGTAATGTGGAGTCATCTCACCGAGCGCCTGCGCTTCGCCTCCGACGATGTGATTTCGCTCGGCGGCGAAGAACGCACCGGCGGTCAGCTCGATCTTGGTGTCGCCGATTATCTCACCGAGTTTCGTCTCGAGAACGGTCTTCCGGTCTGGACCTACGCCGTGCGCGATCTTGTCCTCGAAAAGCGTATCGTCATGTCGCATCTGCAAAACACGGTGCACGCGGTCTATCATGTGTTGCGGGGAACGAGCTATCCGATTCTCGAGTTGCGCCCGTCGTTTCAGTTCCGCCATCACGAAACAGCGGTGAACGAAGGGTTACCCTCCCCGTATCAATATGTGGCGACGGACGATGGCTGCGAAATTCGCGCGCCTGAGGCCGATCTTCCACCGTTGCGCTTGAAAGTGGAGGGCGGCGAAGCGCGTTTCACCGAGGCGGCCCAGAAAATCGATCAGGTCTGGTATCGCCTCGAACAAAGTCGCGGCTACGCCTACGAGGGCAGTCTGTGGAGCCCGGGCTTTTTCGAAGTGGCACTGCAACCCGCTCGAGCGACTGCGCTCATCGGTTCAACCGAAGACTGGGAAATCATCAACGTCCTTTCGTCACCCGCCGCCATCGCCGCCGAGGAAGAACGCCGTATTAAGATGTTAGACGACGCGATCCCGGGCGTGCGCGACGGTTTCGCCGCGGAACTCGTCTTCGCCGCCGATCAATTTATCGTCACGCCCAACGGGCGGCCGGAAGAAACAGCGCGTGCCCACGCCGTCGTCGACGAAGCGCGCACCATCATCGCCGGCTACCATTGGTTCACCGACTGGGGTCGCGATACGATGATCTCGCTGGAAGGCCTCACGCTCGTCACGGGCCGTCTGGCGGAGGCGGGCTACATCCTCCGCACTTTCGCCTACTACGTGCGCGACGGTCTCATTCCGAACATGTTTCCCGACCGGAAAAAAGGCGGCCTTTACCATACCGCGGACGCGACTCTCTGGTTCTTCCACGCGCTCAATCGTTATCTCCAATACTCAGGCGATCGCACCACTTTGCGATTACTCCTCCCCACCCTCATCGACATGGCCGATAGCCATCTCCACGGCACGCGCTTCAATATTCACGTCGATCCACGCGACGGTTTGCTGGCACAAGGCGCGGCCAACTATCAGCTCACATGGATGGACGCGAAGATGGGCGAGTGGGTGGTGACGCCTCGGCGCGGCAAAGCGGTCGAGATTAATGCGCTTTGGTATAACGCGCTTTCGCTGCTCGCTGGCTGGTGCGCGGAGGAAGCGATCGCGAGCGGCGAAAAATATGGCGATGCGGCAAAACGAGCCCGCGTTTCATTCAACGAGCGCTTTTGGTTCGCGCAGGGCGGATATCTTTACGACGTCATCGACTGCGACGGTCACGACGGCACGGCGGATTCTTCGTGCCGGCCGAATCAAATTTTTGCCATCGCTCTCGATCATCCGGTGCTCGATCAAGCGCGCTGGGAAATGACGCTGGGCGTGGTTGAGCGTGAGTTACTCACCAGCGCCGGGCTGCGCACTCTTTCGCCGCGACATCCCGATTACCAACCGATCTATGGTGGCGACCTGCGGGCACGTGATGGTGCGTATCACCAAGGCACTGTCTGGGCCTGGCTCATCGGTCCATTTATCGACGCGTGGTTAAAAGTGCATCGCCACGCGACCGCCGACGCGCGCCGCTTTCTGCACGATTTCCCCGCGCAGCTCGGCACCGATGGGATCGGCAGCATCAGCGAAGTCTTCGATGCCCGCGCGCCCCATCAGGCGGGCGGCTGCATCGCACAAGCCTGGAGCGTCGCAGAGGTTCTGCGTTGCTGGGTTAAAACCGGCCGTCAGCCGACCCGCTCTTAGGCAGCGAGCTTACTTCTTGTTAAAGAAACCGCCGAGCGCGCCTTTGATCATATCGCCCGCTTCCGCTTCGAGCCCTCCGGCTCCACCGGTGAGCAACGAATCGATATGGCTGGCAATCGGTGCCGGCAATTTTTCCTTCAGCACATCGATCACAGCCTGGACCGCCTTTTGCGCGTCCTCCTGGCTCATCCCTGTCCGCTGTACTACCATCGCGACGAGTTCGTTCATGGCGTGAGCGTGCCAAAGCCGCTTGGGGCTTGGCAATTACAATCATTCTTCCCCGTCATGATAATCGAGCGCCTCGGAGCGAATCAGCCGTCGCTCCGGATCGCGCACCAGCCACTTCTTGCTGTCAGGATAATAGCAGCACTCGCCGATTGGATTGTCGGCGACGACGTAAAAAACGAGATCGGCCTCGCTGTCATTGATGAGCTGATGCGGTTGGTTCGGGCTAAAAATGAAGGCGTCGCCCTCGGCGATCGGCGTCGTCCCGTCCTCATCTCGCACCGCGCCGCGACCGGCCAGCACGTGATAGAATTCCCATTGCGCACTGTGCGAATGATACGGGCACTGTTTTTTGCCGGCCGGAATCCGCGTAATTTCCACATCGAACGGATGCCGTTTCAGCGCATCCGTGGATTGTTCGTCGCGACCGAGGGCAATCGAAATTCCCCGATAGCCGATCGCGTATTTCCCTTTGGGCGAGGACCAGGTTTCTTCCTCGATCTTTTTTGTGTTCACAATTTTCATGGCATGCTGATGTACGCGAAAGTCTATCGCTTTCGCAAATCGTGATTGCTTCTCCCCGCATGAAAATTATTTTTTCCTGTCTCTCCATTCTCCTCCTCGTCGCGGCCGCGCAGAGCGCGCCGCCTAAAAGATCATCGCCCAAGCCGTCCGTCCCGCCGAAGGCGACGCGCGCGGAAAGCGGGCCCAAAGTGATGGTCGCGCTGCCGAACTACGACGAGGTGACGGCCACCCGGCTCCAAATTTTTCTCGATAACAACGACTTCGGGCCGGGAAAAATCGACGGGCAAATGGGCGAGTTTTTTCGCAAGGCGCTCATCGCTTACAAGCGCTCCCACCGCTTGCGCGAAACCGGCGTGGTCGATCAATGGCTGCTTGATCAAGTCCCGATTCCGTTCACAGACTACACGATCCCCCCGGAAGCTGATAATTTCATCGGCCCGGTCGCGAGCAAACCGAGCGAGCAAGCGAAACTGAATGGTCTGAAATATGGCTCCTATCTCGAATTCGTCGCCGAGCGCTTTCATTCCGCCGAGGATTACATTCGCAAATTGAATCCCGGCCGCAAAATGGAAGACCTTAAAGTCGGTGACACCGTCAAGGTGCCGAATGTTCTTCCCTTCAAGATCGAGGACTTAAAGGAAGGCTTCGCTAAAAAAGATCCTGCCTTTGCGAATCGCAAGATCTACATCGACACCAAGGAACGTTTTTTGTTGATCTACGACAAAGATCAACTCGTCGCGGAATTCCCGATTACACCCGGCTCCACCACGCTCCCCGCGCCCATCGGCGTCTGGAAAATTCTCGGGATCGCTACTCTGCCCGTTTTCCGGCATGACGAAGGCGTGCTCAATCACGGCGAAGTCACCAATAATTTTTTCAATCTGCCGGCGGGGCCGAATAATCCCGTCGGCATTCTCTGGATGGGGTTGAACAAGCCGCACGTCGGCATTCACGGCACTAATAATCCCGAGACGATTGGCCGCGCCGCTAGCCACGGTTGCATTCGCACCGCCAATTGGGACGCCGCCCGCATCAGGGAACTGGTAACCGTGCAGAACGTCGTCTCGATTTTCTAGATGGCGGCGACG
This sequence comes from Verrucomicrobiota bacterium, assembly GCA_030854105.1. Taxonomy (GTDB): domain Bacteria; phylum Verrucomicrobiota; class Verrucomicrobiia; order Chthoniobacterales; family UBA10450; genus AV69. The sequence continues at coordinate 7,690 of JALYTV010000035.1, forward strand.
CCGTCGAGATCGCGCTGTCTAACGTCCGCTCATCGAAAGACACTACGGAGAAATTCCGTCGCTTCCTCGGAGATACCGCAGATCTTTTTGGTCGCCTGCCGATGGAATTTGAAGTTCAGTTCGGTCTCCGGCCTGCCGTCCTTCCAATCGGCGAAAGGTTGCAAGCCGCTGCGGCCGAGCCTGCGCCTGGCCAGCGCGGTGCGCCGCGCGATGATACTGGCCCGCGGCGTTTGCCGGGCGACTCGGGTTTTTCGCGACTGCTTTGGCCGAAGTAACCAGCGCGCTGGCGAGCAAGCCGTGGCCTCCTTCCTTCTCGCTGGTGAAAGCAAAAATCATGTCTCCCGCGGCATTCGCTTTGCCGCCATACACGGTCTTCTACGCATTGAAGGTGAAGGTCCCGGCCTTTGCATCCTTGATCGCGGTCTTGGCGACAAATGCCCTGCTCATCGGCTGATTGAGCGAGGAGTTGAATAGGTAGTTACAATAGCGCACCACCGCAACTGGAACCGGCCCCGGCGGTGCACCCGAAGCAATGGTCGCCGGTCGCGATCTGGCGATTCTCGACCTGCGCGGGATCAATGTCCCACAGGTAGAGGCCGCGCTGCTCTTCGTCGCGCCATTGCATCTTGAGCATCTGGTTGAAGTCGCAATCGAATACTTCGCCTTGCCAACTGACGTTGATGGTATTGCGGCACATGAGGCCTTCGACGGTGCCAGGATTGAACGCGTCGTTTAAGAGCAGCATGTAGTCGGCGAGCTGGTTATTGTTCTTCAACCAGGAAGCGAAACGCGAGACGGGCAGATTCGTAATCGTAAACAGCTGGTTAAACACGATGCCGAAGTGATCCTTTAACTCGCGCTTGTAGTCCGCTTCCAGCTCCGCCTGCGGGCCCGGAAGGAACGCTCCGTTCGGATTGTAGACCAGATGAAGGGGAAGTTCGATCCCGTAGCCTAAGGAATTGAGTAGTTGCAGGCCTTTGATGCTGCCGTCGAAAACGCCGTCGCCGCGCTGGGCATTCACGTTCTCAGGCGAATAACAAGGCATGGAAGCGATGACTTCGATTTTGTTCTCGGCGAGGAACTGCGCGTAATCCTCGAAGCCCGGCTCGAGCAGGATGGTAAGGTTGCAACGATCAAGGATGTGCCGGGGCGGACTAAGCCTTTTCAGGCGACGCACGAGGTATTTGAACTCAGGAATCATCTCCGGGGCGCCGCCGGTGAGATCGACGGTAGGAATATCCGTCTTGGCCAGCCAATCAATGATCCGGTCGATGGTCGCGCGCGTCATGACTTCCTTGCGCTTCGGACCGGCGTTCACATGACAATGCACGCAGGTGAGATTGCAGAGCTTGCCGACGTTCATCTGGAGCACGTCGGTTTTCGTATGGCGCAGCGGCAGCGAGTGCGCGGCGAGCTTTTCGGCAAATCGATTCATGCGTAGGAGGAGAAAAGGCAGAGCGGGTCGCCTAACGGCCGGATCTCGTCACCTTGCTAGTTGGTTTCGGCGCGGCCGCATTTCTGGATGCACCATTGTTCGATACGCTCCGCAATTTGTCCGCAGATGGCGCGCGTGCCGGCGAGGCGCTCCTCGTCCGTGCCCGTGAGCGCGGAGGGATCGGGAAAACTCCAATGCTCGCGTTGGCCACCGCCGGAGAAAGCCGGGCAGCCAGCGGCGTTTCCTTCGTCGCAGACGGTGATAACGAAATCGAAAGCGTCATCCGCCACTTCGTCGACGCTACGAGTCCGCTGGCCGGAGATATCGAGGCCGCGCTCGCGCAACACTTCGACGGCAAACGGATTCAATGAGCCCGGCTCAAGTCCGGCGCTCTCCGCGGCGAAAAATTCCGGGCACGCGTGGTTCAACAGCGCCTCGGCCATCTGGCTGCGCGCGCTATTGTGAATGCAAACGAACAGGACGCGCTGTTTCATCGCTTCACTATCGGCGACGACGGCGATGACTCAAATGCCGGGTGAGCGCGTCGTCTATGATCCGCTCACGTTTTTCGCTTCGATCGGTTGCCGCCGCTATTCGTGACTGAGATACTCAATCACTTCCTGGCATTGCGGATTTTTCAATAACGCGTCGCAGCAGGCAGTCTCCGCGATTTCACCCGCGCCATCGCGCACGCAGAGGCACGCCAGCCAATCCGTCACGCGTCGGGCCTGGGGCACGTTGTGGGTTACCAGCACGATGGTGTGGCGCATCTTTAGTTGCAGGATCAACTCTTCGATGGCTGCGGTGGCCTTGGGGTCGAGTGCGCTGGTTGGCTCATCCATCAGGATTACGTCGGGTTGAGTCGCCAGCGTGCGCGCGAGGCAAAGGCGCTGTTGTTGCCCGACGGAAAGCGTGAGCGCGGAATCGTGCAGTCGGTCGCGCACTTCGTGCCAGAGCGCCGCTTCCGTCAGCGCGCGCTCCAGCGCTTCAGTCAGCTCGGCCCGGGAAAGCCGCCGCAAATGGCGCAAACCGAAGAGCGCGTTGTCTCGGATACTTTTCGGAAATACGACTGGCTGCTGAAAGAGAAACCCAATGCGCGCGCGCAGCTCGTCCGGATTCACCGCACGATCGTAGATCGAGCGGCCAAGAAATTGAATGGAGCCGGTCACTGCCAATTCCGGCGTTAGATCGGAAAGGCGATTGAGGCAGCGCAGGAACGTGCTCTTTCCCGCGCCGGACGAGCCGATGATGCCGAATACCTGTCGCGCTTTGATAATCACGTTCACATCGCGCAGGATCGATTTTCCGCGCGCGCTCACGTTCAGGTTCGAGATGCGAAAGATTTCGGCCGTCGCCGCAGTCTGGCTTTCCACGACCGGTAAATGATCAGCGGGCTTCATCGTGTAAACGCAGGCGCATAGGCAACGCGATCAGGCTGAGAGCGAAGACGAGCGCCAGCAAGACGAGCGCGGAGGCCCAAAGTTTCGCGCCGACTGCGGGATCGAACGAATCCTGGGCGAGAATAAAAATGTGATAGGGCAACGCGAGCACGGGACTTTCCCGCACGCCATGCGGAATGCTGGCCCCGGCGAAAATCGTCGCGGTAAACATGATGGGCGCGGTTTCGCCCGCGGCACGCGCGAGTCCGAGGAGCGCGCCGGTGATGAGGCCGCTCCACGATTGCGGCAGAATGATGGACCAGACGATCTGGGATTGGCGCAAGCCGAGGCCGGTCGCAACGTCGATATATTTTCGCGGCAAAGCATTGATCCGCTCGATCAACGCCACCGTCACGGTGGGCAGAATCATGAGTGCCAGTAGTAGTCCGCCAGTGAGCCAAGATTTTCCCCAATTCAAATACTTTACGAAAACGATGAAGCCAAAGATGCCGAAGACGATCGAGGGAATGCCGTTGAGCGTGTAGAGGAATAGGCCAAGGCGTGAACGCGCGGAGGCGTTCCGCACATAGACGGCGTGCGTGAGCGCGAGGCCGGTGGCGATCGGGACAGAGGCGAGGCAGGCGGTGGCGATGAGAATGAGCGTGCCAATGAGATTGTAGAAAATGCCGCCCTCGGAGCCGACCTGCCGGATTTGCTCGGTGATGAAACGCCAACTGATCGCGGGCAGGCCGCGTTGCGCGATGACGAAGACGAGGCCGACGAGCAAAGCGCAGGCGAGCAAAGCGCAGCAGCCGCAAAGCGCCGGGAAGATGACGTTAAATACTCGGCGCATATTTCATTTTGCGTTGCCAGGCTCCCACGATGGTCACGATGACAACCATCCCCATTAGGATCAAGGCCAAGCCAACCATGGCGCCCCAATGCAGCGGATCGCCGTACGCGATGTTCGTTTCTGAACCGCCGAGCTTGCTGGAAAGCGTTTGCCCGGCTTCCAGCCACGCGCGGAGCGAGAAGAGGCTCTCTGGCAAATTATTATCCTGCCGCCCGACCACGAGAAAGACCGCGATCGTTTCTCCGAGTGCGCGCCCCAGACCGAGCAGAAGCGCCGCAACCAATCCGCGGCTCGCTTGCGGCAACGAAACCGAGAGCACCGTTTCACTCGCCGTGAGCCCTAGACCGCGCGCGGCGCGGCGCTGCTCCGCGGGAACACCGCGCAACGCATCATCAGCCAGCGTCATCACCGTCGGTAAAATCATGACGCCTAACAACACGCCCGCGGTGAGTAAGGTATCGCCGCTCAGCGGCTCGAAGCGCGCGAAGAGATGGTAAATCCAATTTCGCAGGAGCAGGATGCCGATCAGTCCGTAAACCACAGACGGCACGCCCGCGAGCAGCTCGATTGTGATTTTAACCGCGAGCCGCAGCCGGCGCGGGAGAAATTCCGCCGTGAAAATCGCAGCGCCAAAACTGATCGGCGCGGCCAGAATCAGCGCGATGAGCGCTACGATCAACGTCCCATATATCATCGGCAGCGCACCGAAGAGGTGCGCCCGGTAAAACCACTTTTCGCCTGTCAGATAACCCAGCCCGGCGTGCCGCCAGATGGGCAGGCTTTGCACCAGAAAAATAAATGTCGGCCCCGCGAGTGCACACACCGCCAGCCCGCTGAACGCGAAGCTGGCCATTCGGGTAAAACTGATCCGACGGAACCTGCGTGAGCTCGGGTGATCGCGCGCACTCACTCTTGCGCGGCGCTGCCCTTCAATTGATCGAGCGCGAGGTAGCCGTGCTTTTTCACCAGCGCCTGCCCGCGATCGCTCAGCATGTAATCGACAAACGTCTTCGCCTCGCCTGCCGGCTCGCCATTGGTAATGAGGAAGAGCGGACGACTCATCGGATATTTGTGCGTCGCGATATTATCCCGCGTCGGCATCATCACGTTGCCACTGTGATCTTTCAATCCGACCGCGAACGCCTTCTTTCCGTCTGCCCACGACGAAGAAAGCTCCGTCACTGCGCCGCGCGTCGAGCTGACTTTATTGCGCGCTTCTTCATTGCCGCCCACTTCAGGCAAACTCACTTCCGGCGCCTTTTTTGGATCGCCATACGCCCATTTCGCGAACACTTCCCACGTCCCGCGGCCGGGTTCCTTGTTAAAAAATGCGATGCGCTCGTCGGGGCCACCCACATCTTTCCAGTTCGTGATCTTGCCCTCGTAGATTTTCTGCACCTGATCTTTCGTGAGTGATTTGACCCCGCCATCCCAGACGTCCTTCGACACCACCATCGCCACCGCGTCTTCGCCGATATGCACGGGATGAAAGTTCACCTTCGGATACTTTGCGCGATCTTCATCGCTCAACGGCTTTGACGACATTCCGATTTGCACCTGCCCGTCGCCCAGCATGGAGATGCCACCCGAGCTGCCGCCCTGCGTATCGACCTGAATATCCATTTCCTTCTCCGCCCGCAATTCCTCCGCGGCTTCCGCCGCCGGGAGATTCACGGTGGTCGAGCCGTTGATTTTGAGCGTTTCGCCGCGGGCGATGCTCCAGACAGATAGAAGCGCGAAGAGCAGAAGTATTTTCATATGCGAGTTGGGGGAACAGAAATCGATTAGTTGAACCTGGCTCAAGAAGCAAGTCGAGGGAAAGAGTATCCGTGGATACTAGATCGGTCGGGAATCGCCCAGCCCTTTACTAAGTCGCGCGAGTAACTCAGAGCGCGCGCGGCGACGCGAAGAGATGTTTGAGTCATGAGGCATCTGAGCGTACGCAAGCCCAGCGGTTGGCTGCATCGCCGGGCTAGACCCTCCCCGGTTCAGGGATCAGGAGTAGTTTCCATTCGGCGAATGAGCCATCGTCCATCGTTCGTGTGAGTCCAAACGGTGCGAAAACGCCCTGAAACTTCGATCACTTTCTTCTTCGGAAGCCGTACTCGCTGACGGTACGTGCCAACTTGCTCAGCTATCGCGCCGGTTACCGAAGTGCGCTTCGACTCTATCGTATAGGCTTGCACTTTGAAGTCTTTGAATTGCTCGAGGAACTTTTTCACAGCAGCCGGCCCCACGATGTTAGGTCGGCCAGGGTTGGCGACCACTCCGTCCGGCGCGAAGAGCTTGGCGATGCCAGCGCTATCCGTTCTAAGAACGCAATCCGAATAGCGCCGTAAAGCGGCGTCCACTTCATTAATGCTGGACGCTGGTTGGCAACTGACGAGAGTGACAAGGCAAGCAAACGCGCAAAGCCGTGCCACCGACCTGGAAGTCCTCTGGAATGAGCATCTGTGCATGGTTCTCGGTCTAGCGGAGTTGGGCGATTAGCAGCAATCGCCGCCGTCGCAGCAACTACTCGCTTCCGTCGTCACCTTGTAGTTCTGGCCTTTCGTCTCTTTGGGATGCCGGATCGAAGTACGCGAGCAATCGAACGGGTGGGCGTCCGCCAGCGCGATCTGGTGGCGCGGTTCGATAAACTCGAAGTAATCGCGATACGGCAATCGGCGATAGAGATTGTAGGTCTTGTCGCACACGGCATAGCGCACGCCGCGTTCCATGCGGTGGTTATCGTCGTCGAGCACTTCCTTGAATGGTCCGCGGTAGATAACGGTCTGGTTGCGTTCGAAGCACGGTCCTTGTTTGCCTTTGAACGCTTCTACGGTGACGGAGCGGAACTCGATCCCTTCCACGGTCTGCCACGCCTCTTCATCGCGCTTCAAAATCTGAATGCCGTAGAAGCCCGCGTCGCTGAACGCGCCCAGAAAACCTTCTTCGGTAAGGGCGCCGGAAATGCAGCCGCTCCAAAGCTCGGGGTCGCTCTGCAAATGCTCGGGCACTTCTTCATCCGACACGATGTCGGAGATGATGGCGCGCCCTCCATTCTTTAGGACACGAAAAATTTCCTCGAACATCTGCCGCTTCGCTTTCGCTTCGACGAGATTGAGCACGCAGTTGGAGACGACGACATCCACCGAATCGCTCGCGACCAGCGGATGTTTCACGCGCAACTCCTGCGCCAACTCGTCTGCGCGCAGAAAGGAGGCGGAGTCGGTGATCGGGCTGGCTCTCAGTTCCTCGTCGAGCTTTTCGAGATCGAGCGCGAGATCCTGGATGCGACCTTTGCGGAATTCGACGTTGGTGTAACCGATCGTCTGCGCGACGACGGGCGCGTTGCGACGCGCCACTTCCAGCATGTCGTCGGTCATATCGACGCCGATGACTTTGCCCTTGGCGCCGACGATCTGCGCAGCGATGAAACAAATTTTTCCGGTGCCGCTGCCAAGATCGAGCACCGTCTCGCCTGCGCGCAGATATTTGCTCGGGTCGCCGCAGCCGTAATCGCGCTCGATCACTTCCTGCGGAATGGCTTTGAGAAATTGCGGGTCGTAATCGATGGGGCAGCAAAGCCTGGCTTCGGCGGCTTTCGCGCCGGCCGCGTAGCGTTCGCGCACTGCTGCTTCCGTGCTGATGGTTTTCATAGACAAAAAAAGAATGAGCCTGAAAGCAGGCCGGTTAGCAATACGAACTCATTGAGCAATCAGATGCCTACTTTTCCGCGCTTCTTTTGCGGAGAGCGTTGCGCGCGATGCGCCCGACCCAGATCGTGGCGGCTAAGGTTGCCGCGAGGCCGAGCGCGAGCGCCATCCATTCCCACGGGCTGCGATGTTTCCCGCTCGAGGCGGCCTCGACGCCGGCTTTCCCCACCGTGCCGAGATAAACATAAAGCAATGTGCCGGGCAGCATCCCCACCCAGCTGGCGAAAAAGTACGGCCAGAATTTCACCGCGGTGACGCCGTAGAAGTAATTGCTCAAGTTAAACGGCACGATCGGGCTGAGGCGCAGCAGGAAAATCATCTTCCAGCCTTGCGCGCCGATCGCTTCGTCGAGCGCATGGAAGCGCTCGTTCTTGGCGGTCATCGCTTCGATTTTTTTGCGGGCGAGAAAACGCGCGATGAGAAACGCCGCCGTCGCGCCGAGAATCGAGCCGAGCGAAACCGCCGCCGTCCCGATCAGCAGACCGAAAGTAAACCCGGCGCCGACGGTGAGCGGCCAGCCCGGCACAAATAAGATCGTCGCCAGCGCGTAGACGAGCACGAAGACGACGAAGCCGAGCGGCCCGAGATGGCCGGCCCATTGGCTAAACGCTTTCAGCCAGTCGTTCACCGGCAACAAACGCGCGCCGACAAACAGCGCGATCACGATCACAGCCAGCCCGATCCATTTTTTCATCGGCGATGACGATACAGCCAGGCGAAGATTTTTTTTGCGCGCGGCGTAAGGCGCGTTTTGTTGAACTTGTCGCCGGCCTTGCGCGCGATTTCCGCCAGCGTGGGATAGGCGTGAATCATGCCGGCGATTTTGCCCAGGCCGATCTTCGCGTGCATGGCGACGACGAACTCGTGAATCAAATCGCCCGCGTGCGGGCCGACGATGACGGCGCCAAGAATTTCAGCGCTGCTTTTGCGCACGAGAATTTTGGCGAAGCCATCTTCCTCGCTCTCGACGATCGCGCGATCGATTTCGCTCAGTGGAACGACAAAGAGATCGTAGGCGATCCCCTCCTCTTTCGCGGACTTCTCGTTCTGGCCCACGTGCGCGACCTCCGGCTCGGTGTAGGTGCACCACGGCACGATCGAGCAATCGATTTTCTGCCGGAGAAATTGGAACGGCATCAGAATGTTTCGCACCACGACGCGCGCGGTGGCGTCGGCGGTGTGCGTGAATTTCAAACGATTAATCACGTCGCCCGCGGCGTAGATGTGCGGCTGCGACGTTTGCAGATACGCGTTGGTGGTGACGCCATGTTTGTCGTGCGCGACGCCGGCGGCTTGGAGATCGAGCGCGCGCAGATTCGGCGTACGCCCGGCCGCAACCAGGAGCGCGTCGGCTATAATCGGGTCGCCTGACGACAGCTCGAGGGCGATGGCGCCATCGCGCTGGCTGACGCGCGTCGCTTTCGCGTTCAGCCGGACGTCGATTTTTTCTTTCGCGAAACGCTTTTGCACCACTTCCGCCACGTCGCCATCTTCCGGCGGCAAAAGCTGCGCGCTGCTTTGCACGAGCGTAATTTCCACGCCGAGCCGCGCAAACGCCTGCCCGAGCTCGCAACCAATCGGGCCGCCTCCAAGCACGATCATGCGGCGCGGCTTTTCGTTCAGTTCATCGAAAATGGTTTCGTTGGTGAAATAGGGAACGGCCTCGATGCCCTCGAGCTTGGGCACGGTCGCGCGCGTGCCGGTGGCGATGACGAAATGGCGCGCGCGCAATTTTTTCCCGTCGACTTCGATTTCGTGCGGCGAAAGAAAACGCGCTTCGCCGCGGAAGACATCGACGCCGAGCGACTCGAAGCGTTCCTGCGAATCATTCGGCGCGATGTGCGCGCGGCGTTCGCGCACCCGTTTCATCACGTCGGCGAATTCGAATTCGGGCGCCTGCGCTTTCAGTCCCCACTTTTGCGCATCGCGAATCTGCTGAATGAGACGCGCCGATGAGATGAGCGCTTTGCTCGGCACACAGCCGAAGTTCAAACAATCGCCGCCCATTTTGTGGCGCTCGATAAGCGCGACGCGCCCGCCAAGCCCGGCCGTGCCAGCGGCGGTGACCAGGCCCGCCGTGCCGCCACCGATGACGATGGCGTTGTAAACGCTTTTACTCATTCCACGCTAAACGTCCGTATGCTGGGTTCATCCGTATTTCGCTCGTCCTAGGATGCCGCGCCTATTTCTTTATTCCCTCATCGCCGCAGCCTGCACGCTCATCCTGATCGTGTCGCCGGCGCGAGCGCAATCGCAATTCACGAGTTGCGCGTGGCGCGCGAAACAGAAAATCGGGAATAGCCAGAGCGCTCCGCGTCTCTCATAGTCCACGCATGGATTCTATTTCGCGCCGGCTACCGCTCGCCCTGCTCATTTTGCGCCTCACCATCTTTTTCGTCATGCTCATGTGGACGATCGACAAGTTCGTTCGCCCGCAGCACGCGGCCCAGATTTTCGAGCATTTCTACGGACTCGCCGGCGTAAAAACGCAGGTGGTTTTCGGTCTCGCCATCGCGGAGATCGCGCTGCTGATCGCATTTGTGATCGGGCTGGCTAAGCGCTGGACCTACGGCGCGGTTTTCCTTCTCCACGCGCTCTCGACCTTCTCGTCCTATCACCAATACCTCACTCCGTTTGAGAAAGTGAATCTTCTTTTCTTCGCGGCCTGGCCGATGCTCGGCGCTTGCTTCGCGCTCTACTACCTGCGCGCGGCCGATACGATCGGGACGATCAGTTCGAGGCATCCGGCGAACTAATCCCCTCGAATGACAAGACATCCCCATGAAAAAACTTCTTCTCGCTTTTAGCCTTCTCCTTCTCGTCGTCGTCGGCGCGCGTGCCCAGGGCAACATGAGCGGCGATCCCGTGAGCGTACGCGCGGGCATCAAGCACGACGCCTACGACAAGCTGCTTAAGAAATATGTGAACGAGCGCGGGCTGGTGAATTACTCCGTGTGGAAAGCAAACGCGAGCGACATGACGGCGCAGAACGATTACCTGAAGCAATTCGCCGCGCCGGCTGAGCCCGCCGCCTCCGGCAACGAGCGCGCGGCCACGCTCGCAAACGGCTACAACGCCTTCGTGCTGCAATGGATTTTGGCGAATTATCCGACGGATAGCATTTGGCAACTGAAGGATTCGTTCAAAGCGAAACGGCACGCCGTTGGCGGCAGGATGGTGGCGCTGAATGATATCGAGCATGGCGCGTTGCGGCCAAGTATCGGCTATCGCGCGCACGCAATTCTGGTGTGCGCGGCGCGGAGCTGCCCGCCGTTGCAACGCGATGCCTACGCCGCAGGAAGTTTCGACGCGCAGGACGCGCACGCCTTCACCGCCTGGCTCGGGCGCGACGATATGAACCAATTTTTCCCGAAAGAGAAGCGCGTTGAGATTTCGAGCATCTTCAAGTGGTTCAAGAGCGATTTCGAGAAGGCGGGCGGCGTTCCGAAAATTCTTGGCCGTTATGCTCCTGAGAATGTGCATGCCTTCGCCGGCAGCGGCGCCTACGAAATCAAATACAAGGGTTACAACTGGGGCCTGAACGATCAGGGCGCGCACGGACGGCATTACAGCAAGACGAATCTGATTTTCGACAACATCTTCCATTGATTGGAAGCGCGTCGGTTGTCGTTCCTGTGTTCAACGAGGCGCGGCTCATCGCGCCGTTTCTGCGGCAACTGCGCGAGCGCGCGATCGGCGCCAAGATCATCGTTGTCGATGGCGGCAGCAACGACGGCACGCCGGAGCAGGCGCGCGGGTTATGCGACCTTTTGCTTACGGCGCCGCGCGGTCGCGGCCAGCAATTAAACGCAGGCGCCGCCGCGTCGTCAGCCGACACGCTCTGGTTTTTGCACGCGGACTGCGAAATCGCGTCGGGAAGTCTCGCGCGAATCGAAGAGGCGTTGCGCGATCCGAAAGTAATTGGCGGTTATTTCCGCATCCAATTGCCGCGAAATCGCGCTGTCTATCGCTGGACCGATTCGTTTGCGCATTACGCCGGCAACGTGCTGCGGATTCGCTGCGGCGATCACGGCTTCTTTTGCCGGCGCGCAGTTTTCGGCGCCATCGGCGGTTTTCCAAACGTGCCGCTAATGGAAGATGTGGAATTTTATCGCGCGCTGCATCGCCACGGGGAAGTCGTCGCATTGGAACCTCGTCTGCGCGTAAGCTCGCGCCGCTACGAGGAAGTCGGCGCATGGCGACTCACGCTCGCCTACGGCTTAATCGCGACGCTCTACGCCCTGGGAATTCCGCTGAGCGCGTTGTCTAAGATCTACCAGCGAATGTGCGCCTAGCTAACGGCACTTGTCAGCTTGCCCGGCATCGCCTCCCTTAGCCTCCAGCTTCCCGCTCCGTCGATCATAAATCGTAAAGGCGGGACTGACCCCAATCTTACCTCCGACTGCAAAGCCTCCTGCATTTTCTGCGTGTATTTGTCGATCCGCATATGAAAGCTAGAACAATAAAGGATCGGCTTGGCTCAATCAACCGTGCTGGGCACAAGAACCATTTCGTCTCGAGACCTCGCTGTCGCTAATGTGAGAGGACCTTCTTCGATCAATTCCAGCCGCCCTGCTCGCGAAAGCTTTCGGAGTCTAATAACAGATACGTGATCGCGGTGCCACTCGCCCGCTTTACGCATCCTCAGCGGATCATACCCGAAGCTCACGCTTCGGAGCGACCGCTCTGGTTCCCGCTGAACGTGTCCACCTGACCACGGAGGCGGTCACCTCATCGACATCGCCCCCTTCAAATTCGAGAAGAAGCTGCCGAGGCATTCCACCTCTTTAGCTACCTCATCCAGGCTGGTCGAGAATAAATTGTAAAAGGCAGGACTGACCCCTATTCTCCTACATTGCTGCCTCGACCTCGGTTATTGCTGCCGAAGGTCCTTTTTATTCAGTCAACGTTTCGGTCGATGAAAATTGTAAAGGGCGGGACTGACCCCTATCCGCCTCTATTCTTCTCCTATTATTTTCGCGGCATCGTTTTCGATCTTTTGTAGCAAGCGAAGGTGGTCGATCTTGCCCTCACAGTAGGCATGTAAGTTGGCCGACAATTGTTGAAAGGTCCGCAACTTTGGTCCCGCGGGCGCGAAGTCGCCGATTGCTCCGCGAACTACGTGGCCCCGTCCCAATTCGAGAGAGAACTCCTGTCTCGAACCCCCTTCGCCAATCATTACCCTGGGCCTCTCATCATGACCTAGCGCTCTCGTCTCTCTCAACATTATGTCAAATGCCTGCCTGAGTAGATTCGCGGTCTTTTCAGGAATAGTCAGGTCGATCCGCTGGACTGCAACGTTCTGTCCACCGCGAGCGAACCGACCTCCTCCAGAAGCACCCCAAAGAGTATTTTCCGCTTTTATGTAGGCGACAAAGTACGCTCCAGGAATTGCGCTGAAAGCTTGGTGATAAATCGAAATCGACCATTCATCGGAGAAATCGGTTAAATCGAGAATCCTGCCACAATCAAAAGGCGTCTTTTCCAGCTTGCGAAGCAAAGCGCGGTAAACAGGAAAGCGCGAAACATCAACGGGGTAGAGATGGTCGGGTTCTTTCGGGACTATCCTGTCGCACAATACCATCGCAGCAAAGCAAACGCAGACCGCAAAAGGCCTCATGGCTTATACCCCGTAACAGTTAAATCAGTGAAATTTCCCTGATTGTATTCGTGAAATACGTTCCCGCCCATATTCAAGAATGTTACGGGCCCTTTTCCGAATATGCTAGCGTCTCGTCCGTCTGATAAATTTTTGTCGAACTGGCTGCGGCTTGACCAACGAAAGCGGTTCGTTGGCGTCAATGCAGGGTGCACGTGGCCGTTGGCAACGAATTCGGCACCAGCTGGAACTACGAAGCGCTCGATAAACTGCCTTCCATCGAATGCCGCTGGCGCTGATTTCAAAAACCGAATCGTTTTACCCTCACGATAAACTATGTAGCTGTATAAAGACTTACTTTGTGAAACCAAAGCGGCCTGCATAGATGCTTGCACTCCGAGTTCGCGAGGCGTTCGTTGTTGAAGCTTGTTATCGAAGGGAAGGATAGGGGTCAGTCCCGCCTTTTTACAATTTTTCATCGACAAAAGCGGTGTGCAACGGGCTGAAGGCCCGACGGAGCGGAGCGGCGCTTGGCTTCTAATAGAATGTGGGGTCTGCGCGGCCGGCGCTTGCCGCGGCGAGCGGCTCATAGCCGACGCGATCTGCCAAGCATCGCTTACGCTTCTTCGTGGCCAATGACGAGATGGATGACGCCGTTGGGCGCCGAGACCCAGAAGCCGTCGAAGTCTTCGCGCAATTGCTCGACTTCGTCGCGGCGCGGCACGCCGTTCACTTTCAAATACGACGCAGCGGATTCGGTATCGTTCGTTTCCAACTCGAGCCAGATATCGGGATGGCTCAGATTCGGCACCAGATCGACCCAGAGCCGGTTCGGCCCGAATTGAAAAATGCAGCCGTCCTTTTCCTCCTCGATCAACGGCAGACCGATGGTGTCGCGATAAAACGCGATCGTCGCCTCGTAAGTGTGCGCGGGGCATTTGATGGAAATATTGGCGCCGCCGGAAAATTGCGGGCCGTGCACATTGGCGACCATGGATTAGAGCTTGGTAAGAATTTTGCGCGCGACCGTCTTGGCTTTTTCGAGCGCGCCGTCAGCCAGCCCGCTCACGCCGACGGTGATGAAGGCGTTGCCTTTCACTACGTAGAGCATGACGGCGTGCGGCGGTAGTCCATTTTGATCGCTGCCTTCCAAATACGCCGCGCGCTCGCCGAGATTTTTGATCGGTTTCGATTCCCCTCCCTGCTGCACCACTTCGTCGAATTCGTCCGCCGCAGAGAGACTGCCTTCCGCCGCCTGCCGTAAACGCAGGCTGAGCGAGCGCGCCGATTTGCTGCCGAAATAAATGCACTTCGAATGATAACCATCGCTGGCGGCGGAATTGAGCGGCGTCGGTTTTTTGACCGCTTCGCCGAGAATTTTCTGCGCGGCGGCGGCGTCGATCACGCTGGCGAGATCGAGCGTTTTCTCTGTCGCAGCCATGGCGCCGGCGACAAACAGCGCGCTCGCGACCTGGAGGACGCGGCGCATCGCTAGCCTCCGCCGGTTCCGGTGCCGCCGGGCTCGGTCATGGCGATGGGATCGAGGGCGGCTTCGAGTTCCTTTTCCGGCAGGATTTTTTTCTCGCGGCAAATTTCGCGCACGGTTTTGCCGGTGCGCGCGCTTTCTTTCGCGATCTCCGCCGCGCGATCGTAGCCGATCTTCGGCGCGAGACTGGTGACCATCGCCATCGAGAGTTCGACCAATTCCGCGCAGCGCTCACGATTCGCCTTTATCCCGATGACGCACTTTTCCGTGAACGCGTCGGCGGCGTTTCCGAGCAGACGAATCGATTCTAAAAGATTGTGCGCGATCACCGGCATCATGACGTTGAGCTCGAAATTTCCGTTCGCGCCTGCCCAGGTGATGGTCGCGTCGTTGCCGATCACTTGCGCGCACACCATCATGAGCGCTTCGCACAAAACCGGATTCACTTTGCCGGGCATGATGGAGCTGCCGGGCTGCGTGGCGGGCAGCCGGATTTCGCCAATGCCGCAGCGCGGGCCGCTGCCAAGCCAGCGAATGTCGTTGGCGATTTTGAAGAGTGAAACCGCGATGGTTTTCAATTGTCCGCTCGCTTCCACCGCCGCGTCCTTGCTGCCTTGCGCTTCGAAATGATTCTGCGCTTCGACGAATTCGATGCCGGTGCGCTGCTGCAAATGCCGCATGACTTTGGCCGGGAAATCGGGATGCCGGTTGAGTCCGGTGCCGACGGCGGTGCCGCCGAGCGCGAGTTCGCGCAGGCAAGCGATGGCCTTTTTCGCGCGCTCGATCGCACCAGTGACCTGATGCGCGTAACCGCCAAACTCCTGGCCGAGGCGCACCGGCGTCGCATCCATCAAATGCGTGCGACCGATTTTGATGACGTCGTGAAATTCCTCCGCCTTGGCCGCGAGCGCTTCGCGCAAACCTTCGAGCGCGGGCAGGAGGCAGAACTTGAGTTGTTCCGCCGCGCTGACGTGGATCGCCGACGGAATCACGTCGTTGCTCGATTGCCCCATGTTGACGTGATCGTTTGGGTGCACGGTTTCGCGCGAACCGATCTCGTTGCCCGCAAGCTGCGCGCACCGGTTGGCGATCACTTCGTTCGCGTTCGTATTCGTGCTCGTACCCGAGCCGGTCTGGAAAATATCGAGCGGGAAA
>JALYTV010000036.1 GCA_030854105.1 Verrucomicrobiota bacterium
CGCGCAGACCCCCGGATCGTGACCGCCAAAAACCGCGGCCATCCAACTGTGCTTTGACGGATCGTATCGCTTGATGACTTCCTGGGCATCGTGAAGTGACACCGCTACATCACCGCGAAAGAAAGCAGTGGACCAGCGGCAATGGAGAGCTTCCAAAAGAAGATCGGCATCAGGAGATCGTTCCCCCAAAGCTATGAGCTCCTCCGCACGATCGCGCGCCTCCTTCAGTTTGCGACCAAGGTTCGCGGAATACCAGAGGCCCCAGGTCGCCTTAAAGATGGCGCCTTCGTCGCCTAACGACTTCGCTAAATCGCAGCATCGTTCATAGGCTTTTTCGACTTTGGCGTCTTGCGCACCAAGCATCACGGTGAGCGGCGGACCGAGCTTGAGCAAAAGAGAAAGTTCGCGCCGCGGGCGCTCGCCTTCGTCGGTCAAGCTGGCCGTTTCACCGGTGGCCGATTCAAAGTGCGCGACCGCCTCGGCAAAGTTCGAACGCGCCGCCCCGCGGTCGCCGGCGCGTTCGAAATAGTTGCAGGCTGCATCGCTGACGCGCGCGCGGCTGAAGTGTTGCGCCAGAAGTTCCGGTTCGTTTTCGGCAATGGAGGGGAACTCTTCTTCGAGCTTGCGCGCCACTTGTTCGTGAATCTGCTGCCGGCGCCCGCGCAACAAATTGTCGTAAGCGACATCGCGAATAAGCGCATGCTTAAAAGCGTAACTCGGCTCGGTGCCGCGCGTTTGCGGGTAGATGAGCCCGGCTTCAACCAGGCGGGTGATCCCCAACTCGACGTCCGCAACCGAACTACCTGCCACGGTCTCCAAAAGCGCATGGGAAAATTGTTGCCCAATGACCGCGGCAATTTGTGCAATCTCTTTCGCTGAGCCGGTCCGATCCAGTCGCGCCATGAGTGAATCCTGCAAAGTCGTCGGAACCGCGGTTTGATCGGAGCCGGCCGATTCCAGCACCGATCTCGTCAGCTCTTCGATGAAGAGTGGAATACCGTCGGTCTTTCCCACGATTTGTTCGATCATGGCCGGTTGTAGACCTCCGGCCTGCGCCACCCCAGCGATGAGCGCGGCGCATTCCGCTTTCCCGAGGCGACTGAGCGTAAGAGCGTCCACCTGATTGCGCCCGGCCCAGGGGGATGAAAACTCCGGTCGCGCCGTCACTAGAATCAAAGCACGAGTTGAATCGATTCCGTCGATAAACCGCGTTAGAAATTCCAAAGTAGTCGGATCGATCCAATGCGCGTCTTCCAAGACGAAAAGGACTGGCTTTTGTTCCGCCAGGCGATGGAGCTGGTGAACGATCGCGGCGATGGTAGCTGTCTTGCGTTGCGCGGCTGAAAGTTCCGGCGCGTCTGCGCTGCGAGGATGCGGGATGGAAAGCAACTCCGCGAAAAGATCGATATTGTAATCGCTCAAGTTGTCCGTCGCGGAGAGAAAGTTAGTCAGTTTCTCCAGTCTTCCCTCGGCTGAATCCTCGACCGGAAAGCCGATGGCGCGCTCGAGTTGTTGGATGATGGGATGGAGCGCACTGTTGGTGTGATAGGCGGAGCATTGGCAAACCACGCGATAATGAGACTCGGCCCCGATCCGCTCCGTCAGCGCATCGAAGAGCCGCGATTTTCCGATCCCAGCTTCACCGGAGACAATCACCGCGCGCCCCTCGCCATCTCGCGCCAATTCCCAGCGTTCTATCAGGAGCGCCATCTGCGGGCCGCGACCGACGAAGGGGACTTTTTGCGCCGCGCGACCGGCGTCGAAGCGACTCGCGACGGCCGCTTCGCGAACAACGCGCCATGCCTGCACCGGTTCGGAGAAACCTTTCAGCTCGTGTGCACCAAGATTTTCGTAATCGAATTGGCGGCCAAGCAAATGATAAGTGCTCTGGCTAATCACGATCGAGTTAGGCTCTGTTACAGACTGCAAACGCGCGGCCAGGTTAGGCGTCTCACCGACAATGGAATGTTCGCGTGAAACTCCACTGCCGATAATATCGCCGATCACGACCAGACCCGTCGCGATACCTATGCGGCTTCTCGCGACTTCTCCGTTTGGGCCTTTGAGACCAGCGAGACTTTCGATGATGGCCAGGGCCGCGTAAACAGATCGCTCCGCCGCGTTCTCCTGGGCCTGCGGATAACCGAAGTAAGCCAGCACGCCATCGCCCATAAATTTCGCGATGAAGCCATCAAAACGCGCGATCGCTCCCGCACAAATTTCCTGGTAACGCTTAATCAGCGCGCTCATGTCTTCGGGATCGATCTCATTGGCCAGCGCGGTCGAGCCGACCAGGTCGGAGAACAAGACGGTGACCTGTCGGCGTTGCGCTTCCGCGGAAGAAATCTCCTTTTGGTCCGCGACTGGCGCAGGCGTGCGCGAAGCGAGAGCCTTTAGAAGCTTGCGGCGATGGCCTAACGAGAAACCAAGTTTCTCCAGATCGCTTTCGGAGAGTTCGCTGAGAAGTTCGTAATCAACATCATTCTCCGCCAGGACTGCGGCATATTGTTCAAGTCCCAGTTCTTTCAGCCAAGCCTGCATCTCTTTCATGGTGAGAGAGCGAGAGTCAGCCCTCGTGCGCCAATTTAAGTGACCGCGAATCTGGCGGCGAGTAACTTATTTTCTTATCCAATCGAAGAATTCATCGGGCTCGCACATCGCACGGGCCTGTGTCAGATCAAGCGCATCGTGCATCGAATAACCGCGTGCCCGAATGAAAGCGTAGAGCGGTAGCCAGTAGCTCTGGCAAAACTCGGCGAGCGCAGCGCGGGCCGCAGCCGGATCGGTCGCGGGCGAAGCGAGCCGTTCGATGGCGCTCCAATGCATTGGCGCAAACGTGCAATCGGTCTCGAGATCGATCATTGAAAGGCGGTGAAGCGTCTGCTACCAAAAAAATTTCGACGAAGCAAGGCTAACCCCTTCCCGATCTCTGCGCTCCCCGAGTTTACGGTCGCGGGTCGCGGCTGAGCAATGGGTCGTCAGTGAAAACTTTGCCAGCCGCGCTATGATGCGCCCATGACCTCCACCGAGATCCGCCAATCCTTTCTCGATTTCTTTCGCGAGAAAAAGCATTGCCGGATTCGCCGAACCTGCTTTTCACCAACGCGGGGATGAATCAGTTCGTCCCCATTTTCCTCGGTCAACAAAGCGCGCCGCGGACCCCGCCGCGCGCCGCCGATACCCAGAAATGCATTCGCGCCGGCGGCAAAGCGTTGAAATTTTACGCGAGCGTTCGGATCGATATTCGCCGCATCGGCGCGATCAAACAGACCGACGGCGTTGTCAAACGCACTCGGGTGAAAGTAGTGAAGAACAAAGTGGCGCCGCCTTTCACCGAAGCCGAGTTCGACATCATGTATAACGAAGGAATTTCCTCGACCGGCGCGCTCCTTGATCTTGCGCTCGAAAAACAAATCATCGAGAAGCGTGGTTCCTGGTTGAGCTACAAAGGCACTCAGCTCGCGCAGGGGCGCGATGCCGGGAAAGAGGCTTTGAAGAACGATCCCGCGCTCTACGAAGAAATCGAAACCGCCGTTAAAGCGAAGCTCGACGAAGACAAGCGTTAGGCCTTGGTGATCCTGGCCACCAGCATCCGCTGATCGCCGGTGCGCCGAGTGAAACCTTCGCGATCGAAACGTTCGAGCAACGGCACGACCACGCGCCGCGAGCTGCCCAGCGTCTGACGCAATTCGCTTACGCTGGCCGCGCCTTTTTCGCGGAGGAATTTGTTCACGATCTCGCGCGTCTTCGCGAAACTTTCGCGCGAAAGAATTACATCTTCGCCGATCTGAATCGCTTCGCCGGTCTCGCATAAAAAGCGCAACGCTTGTTGTGAGAATGCGTCCGGCGCGAGCTCGCGCCGCGACGGGGGATCGAACGGCTTCGTCTGTAACGCCGCGCGAATGCGCGTGGCCACGCTTTGTAAGACGGGCGGCAGCGTCAATCGATGGCCAGCGCGTCGAATTATTTCGCCGGTACGAACGAATTCATTCTCGCTTAACTCCGCAACCAGCGCGTCAAAGATCGCGGGCAGCGCCAACTCATCCTGCAATGCTTTGCGCAGTCGCACCAGATCGAGTCCCCGTTGATCTGGATGCAATTTGTGTTCGTCGTCGATGGCTGCGCTCGCGCGCTCGCGCAAAATTTTCCACCAGCTGGCGTCAGCAATAAAATCCGCGTGCGCGATCGCCTCTTTCCTTTCGGTGCATTGCAATATCGCCTCGGAAATCTCTGCATTGCTGAAGCACGATTTTGTTAGCAGCGTCGCTCGAAGAACCGCGCGATCGCGAACCAATTGGGTGCGAACAAATGTTTCTACCGACTCCGAAAATTGCGCTCGCTCCTGCAAGAACTCTTGTTGCGCGCTCTTGCGAAAATTCTTCGCACTCCCATCCGGATCGAGCGTTAACCCGCCGGCGAGCGTGGTCTGCTCCGACGAATCGCGCACCACGAATCGGTCTCCCGCGAAAATAAATACGGGTGATGCAAGACGCAGCTGGGCGAGAGCGGTTTCACCGGCGCCTAACGACTCTTCTTTGGCGAAGAAAATCCTCGCCGCGACAGAACCGCTGCCATGGTGCACCCGGGTAAAGGCGCCATTTTGTAAACGACGAGTGCGTGCGGGCAGGCGCGCGGAGCGCGTCAGGAAAACATCAACGACGTTGCTCGCGTCGCCCAGCTTCGCGAGCGTGATCACATCTCCGCGGCGCACCCCGACGTCGCTCGGTGCATGCGCGGTCGCGAGATCGGAAAGATTGAGCGCGGTGCGCATGGCCGGACCCGCGGCTTCGACTTCGCGATTGTGATTCTGTAACGCGCGAATGCGCGTGGGGATTTTAGTCGGCTGCACCACGACCGATTCACCGCGAGGCAAAGTGCCGCCGCTAAGAGTGCCGGTCACGATCGTTCCCATCCCACGTAACGTGAACGCGCGGTCAACAGGTAGCCGCGGTTTTCCGATATCTTGCGGAGCCTTCATCGACGCGAATTCCTCCGCAAGGCGCCTTCTCAATTCCTCGATTCCGCGAGCGATCGTAATCGACGTTCGCACGATAGGTGCGTCCGCAAACGGCGTCCCGCGTAGTTGCGCGCGCACCGTTTCTTCCGTGGCTTCCTCGGATTCTGCGAGATCGATTTTTGTCAGCGCGATGACCGCCTTTTTCACGCTGAGATAGGTGAGAATTTGCAAATGCTCTTCGGTCTGCGGCATCCAACCGTCGTCCGCTGCGACCACGAGTAGGGCGAGATCGATCGCGCCGACGCCCGCGACCATGTTCCGCACGAAATCTTCGTGACCCGGCACATCGACGATGCCGATGCGATTGTCTCCCAGCTCGAGTTCGGCGAACCCAAGCTCGATCGTAATCCCGCGCGCCTTTTCTGCCGGCAGACGATCGGGGTCGCTGCCGGTGAGCGCTTGCACGAGCGCGCTTTTGCCGTGATCGACGTGACCGGCGGTGGCGAGAATGAAATTCCTACGATTCATGCTTCGCTGGTCGGGACGGCTCGCCGAGTTACGAGGTCGAAGGTCACGGCGCGCTCGGCGGCTGCGCCCGATCCAGCGCTGTCGTGAGCGCGCGAATTAGAACTTCATCTTGCTCAGGAAAAATCGTGCGCAGATCGAGTTTGTATTTCCCGCCCGCGATGTAGCCGATAACCGGCGGCGTTCCTCGCCGAAGAAGCGTCGCCAAACCCGGGACATCATCGTGTGAAAAATCGAGCGTGATCGATTCGATATTCGCACGGGGAAGGGTCCCGCCGCCGACCTGCGCCTTGCCTTTACCGATGCTCACTCGATTCGTTAGGCTGTTCAGTGCGCGAACAATGATCTCGGCGCGTGCGCGCAGTTCCTCGTTAGGCAACTGCATCAGCGCGATTACTGGAATCGAATCGGCTGCGCCCGAAAGATTGAGGTCAACCGTCGTCTGCAACGCGGTCAGGATCAGCTTGTCGCAGCGCAATGCGCGGAAAAATGGCTCGCGCTTTAATGCGGCGATGCGCCGCGCTTTGCCCGCGATGATTCCCGCCTGGGGTCCGCCCAGAAGTTTGTCTCCGCTGAAGCAGACGAGATCGACGCCGCGCTTGATCGTCTCGAATGGCGTCGGCTCGTGCTCGATCCCGGCGATCTTTTCGGTCGCAATCATGGCGCCGCTGCCGAGGTCTTCCACGAGGGGAACTCGCTTCGCGTGCGCCAGTGCAGCGAGCGATTCAGTGGTCGCCGCTTCCACGAAACCGCTCATGAAAAAATTGCTGCGATGCACCTTCAAAATCATCGCGGTCGCCGGGCCGATCGCTTTCGCATAATCGGCGACGGTCGTCTTGTTCGTCGTGCCGACTTCGCGAAGCGTCGCGCCGCTGGCTTCCAGGATGTCGGGAATACGAAAGCCGCCGCCGATCTGGATCAGTTCGCCGCGCGAGATGACGACTTCTTTTTTTTGCGCGGTGAAATGGCGCACGATCAGCACGAGGGCGGCGGCGCAATTGTTCACCACGGTGGCCGCCTCCGCTCCGCAAAGCAGCGCGAGATTGTGCTCGAGATATTGCGCGCGCTGGCCACGCCCGCCCGATCCCAGATCCGCTTCGAGGTTGCTGTAATTTTTCGCGACCGCGCTGAGCGCTTCGATCGCAGCGGGGCTCAGCGGCGCACGCCCGAGATTGGTGTGAATGATGATGCCGGCGCCGTTAATCACCGGTTGGATTTTTGAGAGCTGTAAACGAGCGGCGCTTTCCTTCACCAGTCTGACGACTGCGGAAAAATCGGGGAGACTACGTGCGCGGCGAATCCCGGCGAGCTCGCGCCGAACGAGTGCGACGAGAGCGGGCCGGGGTAAGGCACAATCTCCGAGAGCCTGGACCACTTTCTCGACTGCTGGAATTCCGCGCTGCGCGCGAGAGTCAGCTAAGTTTTCATCCATATGCGCGGCGATCGCGTGGGAACGATTTCACCGATGACGGCGACCGAAGCGGAACGGTGCGTCTGCAAGATTTTTTGTACGGCGGTCAGGTGCCGCGGCGGCACGCAGAGGAGCAAGCCACCGCTGGTTTGCGCGTCGGTGAGGAGAAAGCGCAACGGCTCCGGCGTGTCCCTCCAGCGCACGTTTGCGTTGGCCGTTTCCAGGTTTTGCCGGCTGCCACCGGGAATGCAATCCTCTTCGATCAGCGAGAAAATTTCGCGGCTGATTGCCGGAATTGCGCGCGGGGAAATTTCCGCGCCCACCTTGCTCGCGCGACACATGGAAGCGAGGTGGCCGAGCAATCCGAAGCCGGTGATATCGACAGCCGCCTGCACCAGACTTCGCTCGGCCAGTTCCGCGCCTAACGAGTTTAGGCGGCACATCAGCGCAATCGCTTTTCGCGCGAGCGCCGCGGAAGTGAGGCCGCGTTTGATCCCGGTGGTGACAATCCCAGTCCCGAGCGGTTTCGTCAGGACGAGCAGATCGCCCACGCGCGCTTTGGCGTTGGTCAGGATTTTTTTGGGCGAAACCAAACCGGTTACCGCCATGCCATAAATTGGCTCCGGCGTGCGAATGGTGTGACCGCCGAGGACAACGCAATTCGCTTCCTTCGCCTTTTCGACCCCGCCGCGCAAAATTTGCCGAATTATTTGCGGCGAAACTTTATCCGCGGGGATGCCGAGGAGATTGAGCGCGGTGAGCGGGCGACCGCCCATCGCGTAAACGTCGGAAATCGCATTTGTCGCTGCGATTTGTCCGTAGGAAAAAGGATCGTCTACGATCGGGGTGAAGAAATCGACCGTCTGCACGAGGGCGCGTTCGCGATCGATTCGGAAGACGCCGGCGTCATCCGCGGTCGCGGAACCGACGAGGAGATTGCGATTACGAAATTGCGGCAGATCGCGCAGCACTTCGCGGAGCGCGTCCTGCGGCAGCTTAGCGGCGCAGCCCGCGCAGGAAGAAAGCGAAGTCAGTTTCAGCATCTGAGTCCTCTTTCCGTTTTCGAAAGTCGGAGAGGATAGGAATCGAACCTACCCCAACTCGCGGAGCGAGCCGGCAACGGTTTTGAAGACCGCGGAGACCACCAGGCACCCTTCACTCTCCTGAAACTGGACGCAGCCGAGTCGGCGCAAATGTCGACCGTAAGATCGTTAGGCCCTAACGACTCTGGCTTTAATTTCCCCCGCGATGGCGTCGAAATCCGGCCACTCGTGGGTTTGGAGCTTGGAATGAAGAAGTTCACCGTTGTAATGAATCTCGAAAGCGCCGCGATCGGACGGAATCAGGGCCGAATCGATCCCGGTCGCCTCGCGAATTTTGGCCGCCAAACTGACAGCCTTCGGCTTGTAACTTCAGGCCGTGCAATAGGCGATCGTGACTTCAGGTTTCATGGCGCTCCTTCCACGCGAATGATATCCGCGGGGCCTCGACCGGCAAGCGGGATGGCGTGTCGTGAAAATTTTGCGATTCGCGCTAATATCTATTTCGCCGCCATGACTTCTGCCGAAATCCGCCAATCGTTTCTCGATTTCTTTCGCGAGAAAGAGCACGCCATCGTGCCGTCGTCGTCGCTGCTGGCGGATTCGCCGAATCTGCTTTTCACCAACGCGGGCATGAATCAGTTCGTGCCGATTTTTCTCGGGCAACAGAAAGCGCCGTGGCAGCCGCCGCGTGCCGCCGATACGCAGAAATGCATTCGCGCCGGCGGCAAGCACAACGATCTCGATGACGTCGGGCTCGATACCTATCACCACACCTTTTTCGAAATGCTCGGCAACTGGAGCTTCGGCGATTATTTCAAGCGCGAAGCGATCGAATGGGCGTGGGAATTGGTGGTCGCGCGCTGGAAATTTCCCGCACAACGCCTTTACGCCACCGTTTACAAACCCGGATCGGGCGAGCCGGCGGCGTTCGATCAGGAAGCTTACGATTTCTGGGCGGCGAAATTCCGCGAGGCCGATCTCGATCCCGCGGTGCACATCGTGAGCGGCAACAAGAAAGAAAATTTCTGGATGATGGGCGACACTGGTCCGTGCGGTCCGTGCTCGGAATTGCACGTCGACCTCACGCCTGATGGCGGCACGCGCGGCGCGCTCGTAAACGCCGGCGACCCGCGCTGCATCGAGATTTGGAATCTCGTTTTCATTCAGTTCAACGCGAACGCAGACGGCACGTTCGTCCCCCTGCCGGCGCGTCACGTCGATACCGGCATGGGTTTCGAGCGCGTGACCTCGATCATTCAGGGCACGAAAAATCTCACCGATTTCTCGCGGTCGATTTCAAACTACGAGACAGATATTTTTCGTCCGCTCTTCGATGAAATCGAAATGCTGAGCGGGGAAAAATATACGAGCACGCTGCCTGACTCTGTGGATTGGGGAGCGCGGGCGCCCTCGCCCGCATTGAGCGGCGCCTCGCCGCTCAACCTTCCGCGTGACGGCTCTGGTCCGGCGGCTGCGCGAGGCGCACAGCAGAGCGACCGAGGCGGTCGCGCTCCCCAGACCCGGATCGATATCGCCTTTCGCGTCATCGCCGATCACATTCGTACGCTCAGCTTCGCCATCGCCGATGGTATTCAGCCGGGCAACGAAGGACGCGGTTACGTTTTGCGTCGCGTTTTGCGTCGCGCGGTGCGTTACGGGCGCACGCTCGGATTTCACGAGCCATTCTTTTTCAAACTCGTCGACAAATTAGCCGACACGATGGGCGACGTTTTTCCCGAGCTGCGCAAGAAGCAGCAACTCGTGCGCGACACGATCAAGCGCGAGGAAGAAGCGTTTAACAAAACGCTCGATAAGGGCATCGCGCTTTTCGAGCGCGAGGTAGCGAGGCTGGAAAAAAGGGAGGACGCGCAATCATTTCACGCTCCGGGGAGCGCGGGCGCCTCGCCCGCCGTGTCAGGCGCCTCGTTTGAGACTTTCCCACCAGCATCCGGCGCCCGATATCACAAACGCCGTCTCCCGCACTTCGAGCGACCGTGGGCCAAATACGCGGTCGCGTGGAGCACGCACGAACGCCGCGTGCTCTCTCCGGCCGGGCGCGACATCGTTCTGCAGACGATTCTGCACGATGCTGGAAAGAAGTACGAACTCTACGCCGCCTGCGTGATGCCTGATCACGTTCACGTCCTCTTGGAACCGCAGATCGAGGAAAATGACGAACACGGAAAGCCGGCTTTCTTTTCGTTAGGCGAAGTGCTGCAAACGCTGAAGAGCGTTTCTTCGCATAGAATTAACAAAGCCTCCGGGGAGAAGGGCGCGCAGGTTTGGGAAAATGAATCCTTCGATCGGGTGGTGCGCTCGGATCGCGATCTAGAGGAGAAGTTCCACTATATTTGCCGGAATCCTTGGGATGCGGGGGTGGTGACGGAGCGGGAGGACTATGGCTGGCTTTGGACGCCGGAGCACGCTCGGATGGCAGGCGAGGCGCCGGCCACGGCGGGCGGGGCGCCCGCGCTCACCGGAGGCGGGGGCGATGGGACGCTGCCAGCGGATGCGGCGATCTCGGGCGAGTTCGCATTTCGTTTGTACGACGAGCAGGGGTTTCCGGTCGATCTCACGGAGTTGATGGCGCGTGAGCGCGGGCTCACGGTCGACACGGCCGGCTTCGAGAAATTGATGGAGGAACAGCGGACGCGCGCGCGGCAGGCGCAGAAGAAAACGGTGATCGAGGTTTCTGATGCGGGCGCGAAAGAGACGACGACGTTTCTCGGTTACGAGCATGATCATACCGGCGCGGATGTGCGCGAGATCGTGCCGGCTAAGAACGGGTCGGCTGTGATCCTGAACAATTCGGTGTGCTACGCGGAGATGGGCGGGCAGGTGGGCGATCGCGGTGAGTTGAGCGCGGAGGGCAAGACCTGGCGCGTGGTGAACACGCAGGAATCAGGCGGCGCGTATTTGCATTTGCTCGAAGGCGACGAGACGCCGGAGCCCGGCGATCACGTGACGGTGCGCTACGACATCGAGCGCCGGCGCGCGATCGAGCGACATCATACGGTGACGCATCTTTTGCATTGGGCGCTGCACCAGATCGTGTCGCCTGACGCGGCGCAAAAAGGGAGCTACGTCGGCCCGGAGAAATTGACGTTCGATTTTTCCAGCAGCGCGTTGACGAAGGAACAGGTGCAGGCGGTCGAGAGCGCGGTGAACCAGCGCATCGCGGACAATGCGCCGATATCGTGGACGGAAATTCCCTACGCGGAGGCGAAGCAGCGCGCCGACGTCCAGCAATTTTTCGGAGACAAATATGGCGGTCGAGTGCGCGTAGTGCAGATCGGCGGCGACGCGGGCGCGCTCACTGGTTACTCGATGGAATTGTGCGGCGGCACGCATGTGCGCCACACCGGCGAGATTGGCTGGTTCAAAATCGTAAGCGAATCGGCCATCGCAGCCGGGGTGCGGCGCATCGAAGCGGTCGCAGGGGACGAGCTGATGAAATGGGCGGCGAATGAAGCGGCACGTCAGCAGGCGAGCTTTGAGATTTTAGCAAAACGAAAGGAAGGTGCGACCGAGCTGCCGCATTTCGCGCATGGCAACGACGCGGCGGCGGCGCTGCTTTCGCTCGACGCGCGCGCGGCGGCATTGAAGAAACTCGAGGCGCAGGTGCACGAAGCGGAAAAGCAAAACGCCAAGGTGGAGGAAACGCGCCGGCAAAGTCGCGCGGCGGAATTTGCGACGGAGCTGGCGGCGATCCATGCCGGCAAAAGTTTTTGCGTGGCGGAATTGAAGGAGGCGGACGGCGCGTTGTTGCAGAGCACGGCGGAATTGTTGCGCGCGCAAATCAACGGCCCAATTTTTCTCGCGGGCATCGCCAATGATCGCGTCGATCTCGTCGCGCTGGTGCCGAAAGAGCAGACGGCGAAAGTGCGCGCGAACGAATTGATGCAGCAGATCGCGCCGCTGGTTGGCGGCAAAGGCGGCGGCCGGCCCGACAGCGCGCGCGGTTCCGGCAAAGACGTGCGGAAATTAGCCGACGCGCTTACCAAAGTGCGCGAATTACTCAGCGCGTAAACGCGTGCGCTAGCCCGGCAGCAGCAGCGTGACGAACGCCGTCGCGCCGATGCCGAGCGACAGGATGACGAGGTAAATGCAGCCGCCGAAGGTGAATTTGAAGAGGGTGAAGAACCAGCCTTGCCGGTAGACGCGGCGAATCGAAAAGATCACCTGCCAGAGCAGGATGCACGAGAGCAGCGTGAGGATCGGCGCGCTCACGCTCACCGACCATTTTGTCAACCCGAGCCCGATGAGCGCGATGATGGTGACGCCCAAATAAAAGAAGCTGTGGATGTGCAGCGCGTAAACGAGGTGCTCCACATAAAAGCGATGCTGGCGGAAGTAGATGACTTTCAGCACCAAGGCGAAGAGCGGGATGCAGCAGAGCATCATCGTCGGAATGTTGTTGCGCAGGGTGTCGAAAAAGAGCCGACCTTTGCTGCCGTCCTCACCGATTTTGCGTTTGATGCGGCTCTCCATCCATTGCTCGAAATCGCTGCCGGAATTGTCGCTGGGAGAAAAGTCGGCGCTCAATTGCATTTTTGAAGCAAGCGAGGGCGAGGGCACAACGGGAGAGGGTGATGCGTCAGGCGACGCGCTCGGCGACGCCGACGGCGTTGCTGCTGGCGTCGGTTCCGCGACCGCGTCGGAGAGGCGATCGAGGGCTTTCATCGCCTTCGCGTGATCCTTCTCCTTAAAATTTTCTTTCATGCCGATGCTGAGGAGCGTCGCCATCGCCTTGGCCATTTCCCTTTTTTGCTGCCCGGTCACCGGTTCCTGGCCGTGACCGATTTTTGCGCGCGCCTCTTCGATCCTGGCGCGATCCTGCGCGGTGAGAGCGGAATCGGTCGCCGCCAATTTGGCCAGGCCCGCGTCGATTTGCGCGCGATCACTGGCGCCGAAACGTATCGCGCTCCCGGGATTCAGCGGAATCATTTTCACGATGAGGAAAAAAGCGATGCTCGCGAGCAGGTAGAGGCGCAGCGGATGCACGTGGCGCACGCGGCGGCCAGCGTTGAAATCATTCGTCAGCCGCCACGGTCGCGTGAGCAGAATCGCGATCGACTTGAGGAATCTAGTGTCCCAGTTAAAAAAGGAATCGGCCGCGTCGACCAGGACGCGCAAGAGCGAGCGGCGATAATCGATCGCGTGCTGGCCGCATTGCGCGCAGTAATTTCCGGTCAAGGCCGCCCGGCAATTTTCGCAATGCGTGAGCGGTAGCTCGGGCCCGCGTTTGCGAAAAAAGCGACGGCGGCGCGGCGGCTGACCGGTGGCGTCGAGCGCGGCGTCACCCAGGATCAAGTGCGTGGTTTCGTCCGACATCGCGCGGCAGTCTAAGAAAACCGTTGCGGCGCGTCCATGCGAGATGTCGACGCCGGGATGTTAGCCGACGCGCTCCTACTGCACTGCCGCCCAGACGCGATGCACGTCGTCGTGGTCTTCGAGCTTTTGCAAAAACTCGCCGACTTCGACGCGTGCTTCTTCCGGCAATTCCGGGTGACTCTTCGCGAGGTAACCGAGCTCGCTCGTCACCACCGTCCAGCCATTGGTGGCGAGCCATTGCGAGACCGCGTGCAGATCGGCCCGCTCGGTGATGAAGCGCGCGCCCGTCGCTTCCGCCGGAACGTCGTCGTTCTCCGTGTGGGTCAGCGGCTCGACATTTTGGGCGCCGGCTTCGATCGCGGCGGCTTCGATATCCGCACTCGCGTCCAGATGATGCGCCTCAACGAGGCCGATGTGATCGAAAAGAAACTTGTTACTGCCGGGCGCGCCGAGCTGCCCGCCTTTTTTGAAAAGGACGCGAATCTCCGGCGCGGTGCGGTTGTTGTTATCGGTCAGCACCTCGACGACGAGCGCCACTTTGTGCGGGGCGTAACCCTCGAAGACGACATGCTCCATCTCGAGCTTTTCGCCGCCAATGCCTGCGCCTTTCTTGATCGCGCGCTCGATGACGTCACGCGACACACTCGCTTTGCGCGCTTTTTCAATAGCAGCGAAGAGGCGCGCGTTGCCGTTCGGATCCGCGCCGCCGAGCTTCGACGCGACCATGATTTCCTTCACCAGTTTCCCGGTGACCAGACCTTTTTTGAGCCCCGCGACTTCGCGCTTGGCGTGCAACCATTGACGGCCCATGACCGCATTTAGCACGGCCCGCGGCTGGACGCCAAGAGCGTGAATCAACTACGCACGAAAAAGAGCGCGCTGGTTAACACGACGCCGATGCCGATCAACAGCGGCGCGCTACCGACGAAGTAGGTCGCAACCATGAGCCCTAGTCCGATGAACATCGGCGGCCACGCGTGCAGGCGTTTGCCGTAAACGAACGCGACAAAACCGACGCCGCCGACGATGAGATTGGCGAACAGAGCCGTAGCGGAAATAGATGGCACAGGTAGCTAGACAGCTTACCGCGCGCCAAACGTGCAATTCAGTCGTTGACCGCCGCCGCCGCCCGGTGACACGATGCCCGCCGGTCACTAAAAAATGAGCGCGTATTTCAGAACGAAAAATCCGGATCGCATGATCCGCGAAGCAGACACGCCGGAGCGTCGCATGAAGCGTTCGCTCTCCGCTTTCGATCTCACTTGCCTCGGCATCGGCGCGATCATCGGCGCTGGAATTTTCGCGCTCGCCGGCACCGCCGCCGCGGGCGAATCCGCGCACGTCGGCCAATCGATCATCAAGACGCCGGTGCTGAACTTCATCATCTCGTGGGCGCAACACAGCGACCTCGTCTTCGGTCGTCCCGCCGCGGGCCCGGCAGTCGCGCTTTCCTTCGTCGTGGCGGCGCTGGCGTGCGGCTTCGCCGCGCTTTGCTACAGCGAGTTGGCCGCGATGATTCCGGTTTCAGGTTCCGCCTACACTTATTCCTACGCCACGTTGGGCGAGATCATCGCGTGGATCATCGGCTGGGACCTCATTCTCGAATACGCGGTCGGCAACATGGCCGTCGCGGTCGGATGGTCGGGCTATTTTGTGCAACTGCTCGGCAACTTGCCCTTCGGGTTGCATCTCAAATTCCCGCTTTGGCTGGTGAGCGATCACGAAACAGCCA
Source organism: Verrucomicrobiota bacterium (assembly GCA_030854105.1). Taxonomy (GTDB): domain Bacteria; phylum Verrucomicrobiota; class Verrucomicrobiia; order Chthoniobacterales; family UBA10450; genus AV69. The sequence continues at coordinate 15,003 of JALYTV010000036.1, forward strand.
GCACGATCATCGCGAAAGGCGGCCCTGCGCTGGCCGATTATTCCTCGACCGCGCTGCCGATGATCGCGGGTCACACCATCGCGTTCAATCTGCCCGCGATGCTCATCGTCGCGGCGGTGACGGTTTTATTGATCCGCGGCATCCGCGAGAGCGCGACGACAAATTCCACCATCGTCATTCTCAAAGTCGCCGTCGTCGTTTTCGTGATCGCGTTCGGCTCGTTCATGGTGAATCCGACGAACTGGCACCCGTTCATGCCGAGCGGATTTGGCGGCGTGATGAGCGGCGCCGCGATCGTCTTCTTCGCTTTCATTGGCTTCGACGCCGTCTCGACCACGGCGGAGGAAACGAAAAATCCGCAACGCGATTTGCCCATCGGCATGATCGCGAGCCTGATCATTTGCACGCTGCTCTACGTCCTCATGGCTCTTGTCCTTACCGGCATGAGGAAATACACCAGTTACCTGGGCGATTCCGCGGCCGTGGCCTCGGCTTTCGCCGGTAAACCCTGGGCGCAAGCCTTGATCAGTGCTGGCGCGCTCGCCGGGCTCACCTCCGTGCTGCTCGTTTTCCAGCTCGGCCAGCCGCGCATTTTCATGGCTATGGCGCGCGACGGTTTGCTGCCCGTTTTTTTCGCGCGCATTCATCCGCGCTTCCGCACCCCGTATGTCACCACGATTCTTACCGGCATCGTCGTCGGCGGCGTCGCCATGTTCGTCGATATCGGCTCACTGGCTGACCTGACCAACATCGGCACGCTTTTTGCCTTCATCCTCGTCTGCCTCGGCGTGCTCGTGCTGCGCAAAAAAGACGCCGCGCGGCCGCGGCCATTTCGCGTCCCGTGCGTGCCATTGTTCCCAATCCTCGGCGTTATTTTTTGCGCGGCGTTGATGTTGAGCCTGCCGATTGAAACGTGGATTCGCTTCTTCGTGTGGCTCGCGATCGGCTTGCTGATTTATTTCTTCTACAGCTACTGGCACAGCAATCTCGCGAAGGGCGGCGACGACCACACTCGCCGTTAATCGGATCATAGCCGACGCGATCTGGGTCGGAGCCGCGCTTTATCGTTCCGAGCCGCGGGCGCTTTGTCATTCGTTGCCGCCGAAATCGGAGCGCGCTGGCTGAGAGCGCGCTGTCAAAAATAAGAAAGGCACGCCGCAGCGTGCCTTTCCGCAATTTTCAGATGCCGCGAAGCTTTACGCTTTTACCACAGCGGCTTTGTCGTCCGCATCCAGCCAATCGAAGAGCGGCGTGGTCTCCGGATCGAGATCCAGTTCCTTGAGCTGCTCGGCGTACCACTCGCGCTTCTCGGGATTGTCGTACGGATTCGTTTTGTCCATTTCGTCGCACCAGGCGCTCTTTTCCGCGTCGGTTTTCGGCGTGCCGTTGTCGTCCACCCACAGGGCAATGGCAGCGTCATCGGCGCCGGCTTCCACCTGCTTTTTGAAGTCGCCGCCCTTAATGCCCTTAAAATCGAAAAGCATGTTATCGAGCGGACAATCGAAATGATATTCGCCGATGTCGCCCCACAAGAGCGCGCGGCATTTGTCGATCGTGCGTCCCAAAATAACGTAACCGCCCACGCGCGTGTGTGGGCTGCGCGGAGTTTCCTCGGTGAGATTTTTACCTTGTTCGTTCATGAAGAAACTTACGGCGCGCGCGCGGTTCGAGCAAATACGCGGTGGTTAAATGGGCGCAAATTGCCTTCGTCTTACGAATAAAAAGTATGGTTCAACAAAAGGAAATCATTTCGACAATCAACAATCTCATCGAGACCCTGAAGGACGGCCAGGAAGGCTATCGCCAGGCAGCGGAGGCGGTGAAAGATTCGCAGCTCAAATCGACTTTTAGCGAGTTATCGCTGCAGCGCTCGAAGTTTGCGGGCGAGTTACAACAGAAGGCGATCGGGCTGGGTGAGAGCAAGCCGGAGGATTCCGGCAGCACGAGTGGAGCGATGCACCGCGCGTGGATCGGCCTCAAGGGGGCAATCACGCAGCAGGACGACCACGCCATCCTCGCGGAATGCGAACGCGGTGAAGACTCGGCGCTGAAGCAATATCGCGAAGCGATGGAGAAGGAAGACCTCTCGTCGCCGGTGCGCGACATCGTTTCGCGTCAGTTCGCCGATGTGAGAAGTGCGCACGATAAAGTGAAGCAGTTGCGCGACGCGGCGAAGAAGTAATCAACGCGCGAGGAAGATTCGACAGGGGAACAGGCGGCTGTTCCCCCTTGTCTTTTGCCGCGCGGACACGACGCAGGCCGCATAGACTACCCGATGTTCAGATCGGGTTGCCTCACATTCGCTCTTCTTTCAGTGGCGATTGCGTCCCTCCTCGCGGCGCCGATCGCTCCGCCGCCAGCGGGAAAGTTGTATCAAGGTTGCTACTACGGCGGCATCGGCACCGATACGCACGATCCCACCGAGCATGATGTGACTTCGACGGACGTCGCGCGCTACGAGGAAACAGTCGGCGCGAAAGCGACCTGGGTTTATTTTTCCGATAATTGGTTCGAAGGCCGCGAATTTCCCGCGTCGACGTGCGCATGGATTCGGGACGCCGGCAAAATTCCGTACGTGCGTTTGATGCTGCGCTCTGGCGTCGACCAGAAGCGCGCGGAGAAAACGTTCACGCTCGATAAAATCATCGCTGGGAATTTCGACGACGATCTGCGTGCGTGGGCGACGGCGGCGAAAAATTTTGGCGCGCCGATTTTGATCGAATGGGGGACGGAACCAAACGGCGATTGGTTCGCCTGGAACGCGAAGTGGAACGGTAAGATCGGGTCGGCTAAATTCGTCGCGGCTTACCGGCACATCGTCGATGTCATGCGCGCGACGGGCGCGGCGAATCTGCAATGGGTTTGGCACGTCAATTGGTTCGATTCGCCGGAGACGAAAGCGAATCGCTTCGAGAATTATTTTCCGGGCGCGGAGTATTGCGATTGGCTCGCGCTCAGTGCGTATGGCCCGACCACGCCGCGCATGCGCGACGGCACGGAGAGTTTGCGTTTCAAATTGCGCGCGGCCTATGCGCGGCTCACAAAACTCGCGCCGGAGAAGCCGATCATCGTCGCGGAATTTGGCTGCGATATTCACAATCAACATCTTGATGCGGCGGAATGGGCGCGCGCGGCGCTGGAGGAATTGTTCAGCGGAAAATGGCCGCGCCTCATCGGCTTCTGCTGGTGGAACGAAGGCTGGCAGAACGATAATACGAAGGCGCACGACAGCGATCTCATCATCTGGCACGATCGCGCGCTAACGCAGGCATTCCGCGAGGAGATCGCCAAACATCGCGCTCAGATTCAAGAGACGCCGGTGCTGGCGTCGCCGTAAATTTTTTGTAGCGGCGGTCTATGCCCGCCGAGACCGCCGAACGGCGCTCGGGATGACAAGCGCGTGATCGCGTCGGATAATTTCGGATGGTCAGCATTTCCATCGCATACACGGGCGGGCTGCATTGCGCCGCGATTCACGGACCCTCGCAGGCAAAAATCGACACCGACGCGCCGGCCGACAATCAGGGTAAAGGCGAAGCGTTCTCACCGACCGATCTCGTCGGCACCGCTCTCGGCACGTGCATCCTCACCACGATGGCGATCGTGGCCGAGCGACACCAAGTGGATTTGCAGGGCGCGACCGCGACGGTCACGAAGGAAATGGCGGACGGGCCGCGCAGAATCGGGAAGCTGACAACCGAAGTGCACATTCCGCTGCCCGCGAATCATCCGGAGCGCGAACGTTTGGAGAAAGCCGCGCTTGGTTGCCCCGTTCACCGCAGCCTCGCCGCGGAGATGGAACGCTCGACGAAATTTTTCTGGGAAGGCTAGCGGAGGAGCGGGCTGATTTTTTTTACTGGCCGAGCACCCAGGCGAAAATCAGCGGCGCGCAAATCGTGGCGTCGCTTTCGACCAGGAACTTGGGCGTGGAGGCGGCAAGTTTGCCCCAGGTAATTTTCTCGTTCGGCACCGCGCCGGAATAGCTGCCGTAGCTCGTCGTCGAGTCGCTGATCTGGCAGAAATAACCCCACAGCGGCACGCCGGTGCGCCCGAGGTCCTGGTGCAGCATGGGGACGACGCAAATCGGGAAATCGCCGGCGATGCCGCCCCCGATTTGAAAGAATCCGATGGAGCCTTCCCGGTTGCGCAGCTTCCTCGCGTTCCTGGTGTAGTAATCCGCGAGCCAGGTCATGTATTCGATGCCGGTGCGCACGGTGTGTACATTCTTGACGTCACCGCGCATCACCGCCGCGGCATACATATTCCCGAGCGTCGCATCCTCCCAGCCCGGCACGACAATGTGCAGGTTTTTTTCGCAAGCCGCCAGCATCCAGGAATGCATCGGGTCGATCTGATAGCTCTTCTTCAGCTTGCCGCTGCGAAGAATTTTATACATGAACTCGTGCGGGAAATAATGTTCCCCGGCGCGATCGGCCGCGACCCACTCAGCGAGCATCGCCTTCTCGATTCGCCGCATCGCCTCCATCTCCGGGATGCAGGTGTCGGTCACGCGATTCATGTGCCGGGAGAGCAGTCGCTCCTCGTCCTGCGGTGTGAGCTGCCGGTAATGCGGCACCCGTTCGTAATGGTCGTGCGCGACGAGGTTGAAAATATCCTCCTCGAGGTTCGCGCCCGTGCAGACGATGAGGTGCACTTTGTCGCGTCGGATCATTTCAGCCAGCGAAATGCCGAGCTCGGCGGTCGACATCGCGCCGGCCAGCGTCACTAGCATTTTGCCGCCGGCGGCAAGGTGAACCTCGTAGCCCTTCGCCGCGTCGAGAAGCGCGGCGGCGTTAAAGTGACGATAATTCCGGGCGATGAATTTGGAGACGGGCCCTTTTTTGGCGGCGAGCGCGGCGTTGATTTCTTCCGGGCTTTCGGATGTCCGTCTCGTTTTCATTCTTTGCCTGGGTCAGGCGGGATAAAGCCACTTCATGTAATCGGCGACGCCGGCTTCGAGGGGAAAACGCGGCGTATAATCGAGCGCCTGGCACGCGTTGGCCAGATCAGCCTGCGTGAAATTCTGGTAGTGCGCGTGCGGATTATCGATGTAATCGGGCTGGAAATTTGTGTTGAGATTGCGATTCAGAATGTCGACCAGCTCGTTGAACGAGCGGGCTTGCCCGCTGCCGAGATTATAGATGCCGCTCGTTTTGGCATCGAGCGCGTGAATCACGCCGTCGACGATGTCCTTCACGTAAACGAAATCGCGTTGCTGCTCGCCGTTCTTGAAAATCCGCGGACGCTGCCCGGCTTTCATCTGCTTCGCGAGATGCAGGATCATGCTCGCGGGCACGCCTTTGTGTGCTTCGCGCGGGCCGTAGACGTTAAAGAAACGCAGGCCGACGATGATCCAACCGGGTCGCTCGGCCGCGAAGCGCGTCGCCAGATTGTCCATCATCGCTTTCGAAAATGCGTAAACGTTTGACGGCGCGGCGGCCGCCGTTTCCGTGCTCGCGGCGGTGGCGTTGCCGTAGGTGGAAGCGGACGACGCAAAAATGACGCGTGAGCGCGTCGGCTGTGCGTACTGCAGCAGGCGCCGGAAGCTTTCGACGTTGTCGTGCGTTTGCTGAAACTGATTGTGATTCGTGGTGTCCGTGATCGAAGCGAGATGAAAGATGGCGTCGAATTTTTCGTCGCCGAATTGTGCCTGCCAATCGAGGGTCGCCAGATTCGCCGTCACGAAATCGCCACGGTAACCCGCGAGATTTTTGAAATCGCCGGAGCGAAAATCATCGAGCACCGTGAGACGCGCGTGGGGAAAACGCTCCTGCAATTCGAGCGTGAGATTGGAGCCGACGAAACCCGCGCCGCCGGTGATGAGAAAATTTGGTGTGGCCAAAAGAAAGACAAGTTTGGTTTGCCCGATAATCTAGGCAACGTGGGCGGAGCGCAAGCGGAGCGCATCGGCATCGCCTTGGGTCGACGCGGCAGATAACTTATTCGGCTTCCAGGCTCTCTCGGAACGCCGCCAGCGTTCGGGGGCTGACGTGATGTTCGATGCCCTCGGCATCGCGCTCCGCCACAGCCTGCGGTATTCCCAAGGATAGAAGAAAGGCGATCACGATCTCGTGCCGTTTTCTACTCGCCGACGCCAGTCTGCTTCCCGCCGCGGTGAGAAAAATGGAGCGATACGGTTGGGAGCTGACGTAGCCGGCCTTCTGCAGACGCAAAATCGTGCGGTTAACAGTGACGTGACTGACTCCGAGCCGACGGGCGAGACTGACGACGCGCGCTTCTCCGCTTTCAGCGATCAGGGCGGCGATAACCTCCGCATAATCCTCGGCCATCTCGCGCGAATGCTCCCGACGGGTTTTGGAAAAGGTATCTCGCGGAGGGCGGGCGCGTGGCCGGCGGTAAACAGCTTTCACGGTGGAAGGATAGCGCGCGCCCGTATCGCGCAAACCCAAAAAATCCTTGACCTCCTTTGTCTCTAATGTAGCTATGGCTACATTATTGAGTTGCGGCAACATTATGGTGTCATCGCCAGGAGCTTTCTTCTGACCTTCGTCCTGGGTCTTGGCTCTGGCGTTTCGTGCCGGGCAGACGCCGGAGAGGAGGCGGGTCCTGTCGCCGACAAGAGCGCGTTCAATCTCTTTTATCCGGCCCCGATCAAACTGATGCGGGAGTTTGCGACCGATCGGCCGGATCAGACGGAGTCGCCCTTCACGGTCGATGCCGGCCATTTCCAGCTGGAGGCGGATTTCGTGAATGCCACTTTCGACCGCGACGGCGCCTTGCGGAGCGACTCCTACAGCATCGCGCCGATCAATTTCAAAGTCCGTCTGCTCAATAACGTCGATCTTCAGTGCATCCTCGAGACTTACACGCACGCGCACGTGGGGGAACTTGGCCTCCGCACGGTGGAGCCGGCATCGGGGTTCGGTGTCACCCGCGCTACGCCCGATTTCAACCTCTTCACCGGCATCAGCCTTTGCTGCTAAGAACGTGAGTCAATTTCACGAACCGAAACACGGCGTGGCCTGGCGCAAAGCCGCGGGCTCGCCTTCGTTGCCCGAATCGCACAGCACCATTGCGGTCCCCGTCACCGCTTCGTTTTGGCGCAAGCTGCTGGCTTTCTCCGGCCCCGGCTTCCTGGTCGCGGTCGGTTACATGGACCCGGGTAACTGGGCGACCGACCTCGCGGGCGGGGCGCAGTTTGGTTATACCCTGCTCTCCGTCGTCATGATTTCCAATCTCATGGCGATCCTGCTCCAGCACTTATGCATTAAGCTCGGTGTGGGCACGGGCCGCGACCTGGCCCAGGCTTGTCGCGATCATTACTCGACTCCTACCGTCTGGTTTCTTTGGATCCTTTGCGAGATAGCGATTGCGGCCTGCGATCTCGCGGAAGTAGTCGGCTCAGCTATCGCGCTGGAACTTCTCTTCGGCATCCCGCTGGTCTGGGGTTGTATCATCACTGCCTTCGACGTGGTGGCGGTGCTCTTCCTGCAAACCAAAGGCTTCCGTTACATTGAGGCACTGGTCATTACTCTTATCGCCGTGATCGGCGGCTGCTTCGCCGCGGAGCTGTTGTTCTCCAGGCCGAGCCTCTCCGGCATTCTCTTCGGTTTCATCCCGAGCCAGAGCATCCTCACTCATCAGGGCATGCTTTACGTGGCGATCGGTATCATCGGCGCCACCGTCATGCCGCATAACTTGTATCTGCATTCCTCCATCGTGCAGACACGCAAGATCCTGCCGACGCCGGAAGGCAAACGCGAGGCGATCAAGTTCGCCACCATCGATTCCACCGTGGCGCTCATGCTGGCCCTCTTCATCAATGCCGCCATTCTTATCCTCGCCGCGGCCGCCTTTCACTGGTCCGGCCACCAGGATGTGGCGGAAATTCAGGACGCCTACAAACTGCTCAGTCCCATGCTTGGGGTGGGCGGCGCCAGCGCTTTGTTCGCCATCGCCCTGCTCGCCTCCGGGCAAAACTCCACCCTTACCGGCACCCTCGCGGGCCAGATCGTGATGGAAGGGTTCATCAACATCCGCCTGCGCCCGTGGATGCGCCGGCTTGTGACCCGCGCCCTCGCCATCGTGCCCGCGGTAGCCGTCATCGGCTATTTCGGAGAGAGCAAGACGACGGAG
>JALYTV010000100.1 GCA_030854105.1 Verrucomicrobiota bacterium
CCCGAAGATTGTTTCGGCGAGACGCCGAAACCAGCACGCGGGACGCGTGCGCTACCCCGGAGTGGTGCATTTTGCCGAGCACGACGCAGACATTGATGCCGCCGAATCAGCGTCGACGCCGGCCGCGCGCTCCGATTGTATCGGTGCGCTCGGAATTCGCTGGTCGCTACGACGAGGAAATCTTGCCGCGAAGCTTGGCCGCGCCTACTTTCGGCGTGCGGGCGCCAGGCACTCGAAGTGCACTCACACCATTCGCGAATTCGTCGAGGAGGCATTCCGCACCGTCGGTTGAGAGTCAGCGCGACGTGATGCCCTACGAGGATATTCCCATTTTCGTCGTAGAAGGATGGATTGACTAGCGGACTCGCCAGACAACGCGCTCTGCGGGTCGACTGCCTAAGAAAGATGAAAGATCGGCGAGCCAACGGCACGCCGAGATCGCTTATTCTGCTGCTACGCGTCCGAGGATCACGCAGGCATTGATGCCGCCGAAGCCGAAAGAGTTACTCAGCACGTAATCCAATTTCGCCGCGCGCCCGTGATCCGGCACGACATCGAGGTCGCAGGCCGGATCGGGATGGCTGCGATGCAAGGTGGGCGGGACGTATTGATGCTCCAGCGCGAGCACGCAGAGCGCCGCTTCGATCGCGCCGGTCGCGCCGAGCGGGTGCCCGGTGAATGCTTTCGTCCCGCTGACCGGAATTTTTCGCGCGTGCGCGCCGAACACTTCTTTGATCGCGAGAGTCTCCGTCGCGTCGTTTAACTGCGTGGAGCTGGCGTGCGCGTTGATGTAATCGATTTGCTCCGGCGCAAGCTCGGCGTCGGCGAGCGCATGTCGCATGGCATGAATGCATGAGTCCGCCGTCGGCAACGGCGTCGTCATATGAAAGGCGTCGTTGTTCAGGCTGTAGCCGAGCAACTCCGCATAAATGTGCGCGCCGCGTTTCTTGGCGTGCTCAAATTCCTCGATCACCAGAGCACCGGCGCCTTCACCGATGACGAAGCCGTCGCGCTCAAGATCGAACGGGCGACAGGAAAATTCGGGCGGCGTTCCGTCCCAGCGACTCATCGTTTTGATCAATGCGAAGGCGCCGAAAGTGAGCGGACTCAACGGGGCCTCCGCGCCGCCCGCGATGATCGCGTCGGCAAAATCATCGCGAATGTAACGCATCGCCTCGCCGACTGCGACCGTGCCGCTCGCGCAACTATTCGAGTTTGTCGTGCCCACGCCGCGAAAGCCGAATTCGATCGCGATATTGGAATGCGCGGAACCGCCGAAGACTTGCAACGCGAGCGTTGGATTGACGCCGCGCGTTCCCTTCTTCAAAAAATAAGCGTGCTGATCTTCCGCGTTCGACACGCCGCCGAGCGCGGTGCCGAAGCTGACGCCGACGCGATGCTGCGGCGCTTCGCGCGAATAGGGCAGGCCGGAATCTTCGAGCGCAAGTTGCGCGGAGGCGACGGCAAATTGCGCGTAGCGATCGAGTCGCTTCAAACGATGCGGCGGAAAGAATTTCTCCGGCTGCCAATCAGTAATTTCGCCCGCGTGATGCGCGTTGAGCATGGAAGTATCGAACGCGCTGACGCGCCGAATGCCGCTGCGTTCCGCCAGAATGCCACGCCAGAAATTTTCGCGTCCTTGTCCGATGCAGGTGATCGGGCCGATTCCGGTGATGACGCAACGGCGCCCGTTTTTCGCGGGCATATCAGCGCGCTTCGAGATGCGCCTTCATGCACTGCAGCGTGCGATTGGCGACGTGGTGAATGAAAAAATCGCCGATGATCGGGTCGGCTAACGGCGCGAGCGCGGGGATGCGGAAGTTCATGTCGTGCGCGATTTCCACCAGCACGCCGGCGGGCGTTTCGCGAAAGGTCCAGACGACATGCATGCCTTTGGTGAACGCCTTGAGGTGATGGAAATGCACTTCGACCGCGTCGCGATCGATGATTTGCTCCGAAGTCCACGTGATCGGAATGCCGGAGCGAGTCGCTGCCATTACCACGAGATTACGTTTCGGACTGCGCTCCAGATACGTGATGTAGCGATAATGCGGCAGAATTTCAGGCCAGCGCGAGAGATCGGCGGCGGTCTCGAAAATTTTCTCACGCGGCGCGTGCATAATGATCGAGTTCGTCTTGTGCATCGAATAGCGCGCGCGCTTGGTTAGGATAGACCTGCAACCACTCGAAAACCAATGGCACTCGCACTGAAAGATCGTTGTGATCAGCGCGCATCCGCTGTTAGACGACGCGATCTGCTTGCCCATGTCATCTCTCGGCTTCGCTCGCGATGACCGTGCGTAGCGGCGAATGGCGGTAGCCAGAGCGCAAGAATCGCGATCACCGCACGACCGAGTAGGTCAAGAAGCATTCGTCGCCGACGATGCGCATGTGGTCGAGGCGAAGGCGAACACTTTTCGGCAAGAAGGCGAGATTCACGCCGGTCAGCGTCGGCGCATTTTTTCCGCCGAAGAGAAACGGCGCGACGGTGAGATTGAGCTGGTCGACGAGATCGAGTTCGAGCATGGAACGGAATAACGCGGGGCCGCCCTCACAGGCGACCCGCTTTATTTTGTAGTCGGCGCGGAGACGCTCGAGCATCGCGCGCAGATCGACAGCGGCGGCGTCGCGCAAATGCAGTGTCGCTTTCTCGCGCAACGCCCGTTGCGTTTTCGCCGGCATGCGCGTGGTGGAAAAAATGATAATCGGCGCGAAGTCGGTTTGGAAAATATTGAGCGCGGGATCGATGCGTCCTGCGTTGGAAACGATCACGCGCAGCGGGTAATCGTTCTGTCCGCGCGCGCTGCGTTCGGCGCGCAGTGCTTCGCTCGGAATGCCGAGGCGCACGTTGTCCGCCTTCAGCGTGCCGTAGCCGATGAGGACGGCGTCGCCGTGAGCGCGCTGTCTCACGAGGTGGGCTTTGTCTTCGGACGAAGTGAAATCGATCGGGGTGCGTTTCGCAGTCGTAACTTTGCCGTCGACCGTCATCGCAAAGGTCGCGGCGACGAACGGACGGGATCCGCGCCGAAGGTTTGCGCCCGCCGTTTTCGGCTTACTCGCGGGTGCCGATTTGGTGCTCGAGCGTGGCGACTTCATCCTGCATTTCACGCAACGGCACGTGGCCAGTCGCGCCGCTGGGTTTGTAGAAGAAATAAACCGGGCCGCCGGGGAGACAGCAAGTGAGCATGACGAGGAAACTCATCGAGCCGATGAGCACCGCGACCGCTTCCGGCACGCCGCACAAGCCGTGCAGCATTACTTGCAAGACATGTTCGCGCAGGCCGACGCCGGCGAAACTGATCGGCAGCGCGGAAATGGTGCGCTCGATCGGCATGACCGCGAAGAAATCGACCACGTGCACGTTGGCGTGGAAGGCGTAGGCCACGCAAAGGAACGTCGTGAAGGTGGCGAGATGCGCGACGATGGAAAAGCCGAACGCGAGCAGCGTGCCCGGCCAGTGATGCGCGTATAAATGGTAGGCGACGGAGGTCTCCAGCATTTTTTCGCGGCCGGGAAACCGGTCCGGTAAATATTTGAAGAGATTGAAACCGCTGATGGCGAAGCTGGTGAGCAGGCCGGTAATGGAAAAGCCGAGGGTGACGAGCAGGAAGTAAAGGTAACCGCGCGTCTCGGGTTTTTGCGCGAGCCATTGATAACGCAGGATGACGAGGATGCCGGTGATGGTGACGAGCGCGACCAGCCCGATGAGGCGATCGAAGAGCACCGCGAGCAACGCGCCGGCTTTTTTGCCCGGCGTTTCTTTGAGCAACAGATAGCTCTTGATGATGTCGCCGCCGGTGCCGCCCGGCAGAAATTGATTGAAGAACATGCCGATGAGAAAAAGGCCGGAGACGCGCGGCACGCTCAGGCGAATGTCCTGCACCTTCAGCAACACGTGCCAGCGCACCGCGGCGGCAGCTTCGACGATGATGTAGGCAAAAACGGCGACGGCGATCCAGCGATAATCGGCGAGGCGCAGCGCGACCAGCATTTTTTCGCGCTTATCCCCGTCCCAGAAGACGTAGCAAAGAACGGCACTTGTGACCGCCAATTGAATGATAGCCAGCGCGATCTTTTTCATACGCCGAAAATCTCCCGCCAGCGCGCGAGGCCTGCGCGCACTTCTTCCTCCGGGCGGCGCGGGCTGAGTTCCCACACGATCTGGCAATTCTCCGGCAGCAAACGCGTCAATTTTTCCAGAGGCATTTCGCCGGCAAACGGCGTCTGATGATCCTGGGCGGGCCAATTCACATCCTGCATGTGGCATCCGAAGGTGCGCGGCGCAATCGCGCGCAACCAATCGGCGTGATCGACGAAGCCGAGATTGTGCTTCACCTGCAGGTGCCCCATGTCGTGCCAATAGCCGACGTGCGGCGCGTCCAGCTCGGCGAGTAACGGCGGAATCTCGCGCTCCGACGGCATTTCTTCGTAACCGCGACGGCCTTCGATGCCGAGTCGCACATTTTTCGCCGCAGCGTAGGCGACGATTGGTTGCAGGCATTCTTTGATGCAGGCGAGATGCGCCGGCGCGCGTTCCTCGCGCTTTTTTACGGCGTCGAGTTTGTGCGCGACATATTTGCGCGAGAGCAACTGCCCGTCGTTAGCCAGCGCGATCAGCTCGTCCGTCACCGGATTCATGGAGACGGAACCGCAATGCAGCACGACGAAGGGCGCTTCCAGGCGCGCGGCGAAATCGATCGTCTGCAGCGTTTGTTTCACCGCGCGGTTGCGTTCCTTTTTGTCGAACGCGGAAAACTCGTAGCAATCCGGCGACGCGCGCATGATCTCGACCGGCAGGGGACAGAAATTGTGCAGGCTGCTGAAACGCACTTCGCCGGCATCGAACATTTTCTGGATACCCGGCATGAGCGAAATGCGAATGCCGTGACCGAGCTCGACGAGGTCGACGCCGAGCGCTTTGATCTCGCGCAGCATCTCGTCGCCGGCGGTGTGACGACTGGAATTCCAGCTCGTGGAAAATGCGATCACGCGGGAGCGGCGACGGTCGGGGGCGGCGGCGTCTGCGCAGCGGTCACTTCACAGTCGCCCGGCTGCGCGCATTCGCGTCGCACGCGTGTGAGCACAACCAGCCCGATCACGCCGAAGGCGACCGCTGCGATCGCGAGCGCGCGAGGCATGCCAATCGCATCGGAAAGACTGGTCACTCCCAGCCCGGCCAAAGGCATGACGCCGACGAACGCGAGCATGAAAACAGCTGAGACGCGGCCGCGCAAATGATCCGGCGCGCGTTCCTGCACGATCGTGCTGGCTAAACCGAAATTCATGGCGAGACCGAGTGAGTTGAGCACCATCAGCGCCATCGCGAGATAAAATGTCGGCGAAAAAGCGAGGCCGCAGATTGCCACCACGATGGCCGAGACGCATCCCATCATGACCGGCACGCGGCGCGCGCGCGGCAGGCCGAGAAGAAAGAGCGAGCCGACGAACGAGCCGACTGCCGACGCCCCCATGAGGTAACCGAGGTAGTTCGCGCCGAGATGCAATTGCAGGCGGACGTAGAGCGGCATCATCACGGTGATGATCGGAAAAATGAAAAGCGCCTGGTTCGCGATTGTCATCACCATGGCCAGACTCGGCCGATCGTGGATGACGTAGCGAAAACCATCCTTGAATCCGCCGGTGCGTTTCTGTTCTTCCTCCGCGGTGCCGCGACGGCGCGGCGGCACGGTCATGAGCGCGATGATCAAGGCCACGAAGGAAAAAGCATTCAGGAAAAACGCCCACGCCGTGCCGAATAACGCGATGATGATTCCGCCCAGGCTGGGGCCGGCGATGCGCGAGCCGTGGAAGACGGAGCGATCGAGCGCGATCGCGTTTTGCATTTCGTCGCGCTCGACCAATTCCGGCACGAAGGCGGAGAGCGTCGGCATTTCAAAGGAATTAGAGATGCCGAGGAGCGCGGCGAAAACGTAGACGTGCCAGATTTGAATGGCGTGCGTGTAAACGAGCCAGCCCAGACCGAGCGCGAGCGCGATCTGCGCGAATTGCGTCACGAGCAGGATTTTGCGTTTATCGAAACGATCCGCCGTGGAACCGCCGATCATGGTGAGCATCAGCATCGGCAGACCGGCGCACAGATTTGCGATCCCGAGCCGCAGCGCGGAAGTCGTGAGCGTGCTCATGACGTAGCCCTGCGCCATCACTTGCATCCAACTGCCGGTGTCCGAGATCGCGCTGCCTGTGATATAGCGGCGGAAGGGGCCGTGGCGCAGGACCGCCAGCGCGCGCTTGCGAGTGAGTTGGGCTTCCGCGCTCATGGGCAAAGATAACAACGCGCGGCGTCAGGCGCGGGCAACGTAGCCAGCACGATCAAGCGTGCGGACGGATTGAATTCGCCCAGAAGAGCAGGCCGGTTAAAACAGCCAGCGCGATCAGGATAATGACGATTGCTTTTTGCGTGTCCTTGGACATCGGTGCGCCACTTTGCAAGCAAACGGCGATGGCGTCCACGGATTTCCGCCAGCCGCACAACGCGGGCTTCGCAGCCACCACGATGTCCTGGAAACTCAAGTAATTCTCGCGCCCGCACCACGAGCCGTAATGCGGCCGATCAAATTTAAGTCCCGCTCGCTCGTAAAGCTGGAAAATGAACGCCTCCGGATAAGCCACCGCGCTTTCCGGTTGGTCGGCCCGGGTGGTGCGGTAGCCAGCGCCCTCGTGCTCGAAATTAAGAACGCCTTTCTTCAGCTCTATGAGCTCGGTCGATTCCTGATTCAAGA
>JALYTV010000037.1 GCA_030854105.1 Verrucomicrobiota bacterium
CTAGATTGGGCCGCCTCCAGTTCCTCTTCCACCTGATCGCATAGATCAAATTGCTGCTGTCGCCACGGTGACATGCACGGATAGGAGTACGAGCCGCTGGAAACAAAAAGCCAACGAGCCAAGGGAAGAGGAAGCGCCTCCAAGAAAACCTAAACTGCACCGATCAAGCAAACTTTATGACCTAAGAACCACCTACACACCCGCCCGTCACACTTGACATCTTACATAGGGGTTAGATGGTTGGCGGCGGACGGAACTCATGTTCATCGATGTCATCAACGGAGTTACGATAGAACCCGATGACGAATCCGTGATCGAAAAAAGGGTAACGTGCCTGCTGAGTATAAGGGAACTCTACCTCGGAGTGTTCTTCGCGCGGAATATAGTCGTCCCTCATAACCCAGCGAGTGAAGCTGATTTGCCAACCGGTCTCCGTCCGCTTCCCTGCGGCAACGATAAAATCGTAGCTTGGATTGGCGACGTTCCAAGTTTGGAGGATCCACTTCCTCGGCTCTTCGAAAGCCACAATCTTCCGAGCCGCGCCACCCGTTTCCATCAGCAAGAACAACTGCGTCCCGCGATTCGGCGGCAGACTGATCGCGGCCCTCGAACAAATAGTAGCCAGTGCAAAGAGCACCAGAAGCAGAGCGCGACTCTTGACCATCTAACGAGAATTAGACGAAAGTTCGCCTTTCATTGCGAACATTTTCGCGTCTATCGCGGGCCGCGCGTCTTGGTGGGCGCGAATTTCCTGGGCCGGTATCGCTTGCCATAAATTGAATTTAGAAGCCAGGAGGGAAGATCATATTTGCCTTCGTTCCTTTCCTGGATTCCTGGGTTCCAAATTATTTCCTCCGCTCGCGTTGCCTCACAGCCACACCAAGCCGTGCTCGATGGTGTAGCGGACCAGCCCGTGTTCCTGCTCAGGGCGAGGAGCTGATTGGCGGCGCGCTTTCCCCGGCGGGCACGACCCCGTCGCCCGTCCCGGCGTGGCCTGAGCGGGTCGGCTGAGGTCAGGGCGCGATTTTCGGAGGAGCGACAGCGGGCGTCGGAGGAGCGACGGCGCGGGAAGCGGCCCAGTCGCGGGCGGAGGGAGGAGCGACGGCGTTTGGGGCGGGTGCGACGAGGGCGGGGGAGGCGTTTCGAGGGCTGTCGCGGGTCAGTCGGCGAGGGAAGGCGCCCGGTCGAGGCGAAAGCGGGGCGGAGAGCACGCGAGACGGGTGCCTCCGGAGGCGAAAGAGCCGCCAGCCAGCGCCTGCCGCCCCCGAACAGCGAAGCCTATCTCACAGCGAGAATGGCCGGACAAAGCCGGGGTGGACGATAAGAGAAGAAAGTAAGGAGGGGTCAGGAACTAAGGATTGTGCAGCTTTCTCGTCGGCTTCGTCGGCAAGGGCTTTGCTTGACCGGGCAGCTTTCTTGGCGGCTGGGTCGGCGAAGGCATTGGCCTTTTTGGCGATGACGGAGCATCGCTGCCATGCTTCGACCAATATGCCCAACAATTGTCTTCGCAGGCGAGTATACTTTTGTCAGTTTTGTTGTTGTTATTACACCAGGTACAACAATTGCCGTAGCCCGTCGCCGTAGTGACCGTTTCTCTCGCCGTAGAGACAGAGGCAGCCCACACCAGAAATAGAATTCCTATGAGCGTCAGTGCCATGGCCAACATTGGCCTGTGCAAGAAAAACGCGAGATGCCGCTTTGGTCGATCATTGCTCTTCATATGGTGACCTGTCTATCCGCTCACTAGCTCAGATACAAGCTTTGTTTCGAAGGCCGCGTAACGTGAGCCCAATGTGCATCGTCGGAACCCGACGAGCGCGGCACATCATCTAACGAGAATTGGGCTGAAATTTTCCGTCTAATCCGGCGGGCATGGGGTGAAAGTTATTCTGAAAGGCTGGCGCGGTTCAAACCGAAAGGGGGCGATCAAGGTGACGAAGACGTGCAGGTAGCGGTTTTGATCTTTAGTCTGTGACTGATAACCCGCCTGTTTAAACATGCCGCAAGGCACGACCGGCCGCACTGAGGGCGGGAATAAGATTATTGAGCGCGTGGATGGATACCAGGACCCAGTAGGCTCGCTTCCAGCCGGTGCGCCGCCAGTATGCATACGAACCGGTCTGGATGAGGAACGCCGGCAAAACAATGACAGCATGCGGCCACCACGGGAAAACGTGTAGCTCGCTGATGAAGGCCGCCGAGAGAATAATCTGCGTCCAGGCCGACCCACCGATGCGACGCACCAACTCAAACATCCCGATCAGAATGAACGACTCAAAAATCGGGGCGATAACGAGGTCACTGAACACGGCGCCCGGCCCGCCCCCAGGATAAAAGGACGATGGCGGTCGACTCACTCCCATCAGATAGGTCAAAGCGCTCATGAATGAGCCGGCAGCGATGCAGTAGCAGCCCATCACCATGGCGAAGACGAGCGGCGAGCGAGTCCGCGGAATGAACGATCGAAACCGGAGTGGCGCAGCGGTCGTTCTGCGGTCTGGAGGGGAAGCGAGTTCAGCCACGGGGGAAAGCGTAAATTAAAAGCTGCTTTCGGAAAAGCTTTCCGGATCGAGCTTATCTACGACGCCCCGGGTTGGGTCATGATTTTTCTGCGCAGTGCCGTCGCGAGATAGACGATAGTAAGAGCGATTGCGGTGACAAATAAGTAGCGCTCGGAAAACACGTAGCCGCGCACGACGGAATCCCAAGTTTCATCATGATGACCCGAGCGCTCCAAGAGCGATACCGGCGACCATTCAAGTCGATGCAGTGGCAAAAACACCGGGAGGAATAGGACCCAGGAAGCAATGCAGAGCGCCCGCAGAAATCTCTGCCGACTAACTGCGGAGATTTGCATGCTCAACGCTGCGAGGATGAGGAGCGAGGCGACAACGGCGAGGAATCGCTTGGCAAGTCCGCAATCACCATTCCGCACGCTGACCGTCCACGCCGGATGAATGAGTAGCACGGCGGCGTAAAATGGCAGCCATCGATAATCGTGTCGCCTGACGCTTAAGCCCAAGCCGATGAGCGCCAAGCCGATTCCGACGCCGCCGGCGATATGGCCAATCGTTAGGCTCAGATGCATTTCTTCGCCGGACAAGCAGGCGAGGGGGAGACGCATCACGCAAGGATTTTAGCCGACCCGCTTTCGTTCCCGCCAGAATAATACGCTCGCGCGCGGATCGCTCTGGCCTGTGCCGCGCCTTTTCCTTACATAAGACGGGTGACTTTCGCGCTTCATACCAGCAATCGGCTGGAACGTCTGGTGGCGCGGCTGGCGGAGATTACGCGCGCGCCGCTGCGATCGCCGTTCACGCCGGAAATCGTGGTGGTGCAAAGCAACGGCATGCGGCGCTGGCTCACGCAGCAACTGGCGGAGCGGCACGGCGTCTGCGCGCACGTGCTGTTTCCGTTCCCGCAGAATTTTTTCAACGAGCTGGTCGCGCCGCAGACGCGCGCGGCGGCGTTCGACCGCGAGGTAATGGCGTGGCGCATTTTGCATTTGCTGCCGGCGTTGGTGAAACGCGCCGAGTTTGCGCCGATCGCGCATTACCTGGAGGGCGACGATGCGCTGCGCGCGTTTCAGCTCGCGCAACAAATCGCGCACGTCTTTGATCAGTATCTCGTCTTCCGGCCGGAGCTGATTTTGCAATGGGATGCGGGTGAGGGGAACGATTGGCAACCGATGCTTTGGCGCGAGATGGCGCGCGGCGGGAAGCATCAGGTCGCGCTCGCGCGTGATCTCAGCGACGCGTTACGGCAGAAAAAAATCGCGCGCGAGAGATTGCCGGAGCGCCTCTGCGTCTTCGGCATTTCCACGCTGCCGCCGTTTTACATCGCGCTGTTTGATGAACTGGCGTCGGCGATTCCGGTGCATTTGTTCGTGGTGGAACCGACGCCGGAATGGTGGGGCGACATTCGTTCCGAGCGCGAGAAATCCCGCGCGCGCCAGCCGGAGCTGTTCGATCTCGCGCAGAAGGATGAAAACGAGCCGGCGACGAATCCGCTGCTCGCCGCCAACGGCAAACTCGGTCGCGATTTTCTCAATCTCATCTTCGATCTCAACGTCGCGCACGACGACGATTCCGCGCCGCCGTCAGCCGACACGATCCTCGGCACGATTCAGCGCGACATCTTCGAGCTGCGTGATCCGACGAAAAAGCGGAGCGCGTCGGCTGACGATTTTTCGCTACAGATTCATTCGTGCCACAGCCCGGTGCGCGAGCTCGAAGTCCTGCGCGATCAACTCCTCGCGCTCTTCGAAAAAATCCCCGCGCTCAAGCCGAAGGACATCGTCGTCATGATGCCGGATGTCGCCGTTTACGCGCCGTTCATCGACGCTGTTTTCGGCGTGCCGGAAAATCCCGCGCACAAAATTCCCTACACCATTGCCGATCGCTCCGCGCGCGCGGCCAGTGGCGTGATCGACGCCTTCCTGCGCCTGCTGGAACTCGGGCCGAGCCGCATGACCGCGAGCGAGGTGCTGGCGCTGCTCGAATCGCCGCCGGTGCTGCGCCGCTTCCAGCTCGAGCCGGCCGATCTGGAACTCATTCGCGGCTGGATGAGCGAGTGTAAAATTCGCTGGGGCATCGATGCGGAACATCGCGCGGGTTTCGATTTGCCGGCTTTCGCCGATAACAGCTGGCGGCAGGGTTTCGATCGCATGCTGCTCGGCGCGGCGCTGCGGCCGCATGAAGGCGAAATGTTCGGCGGCATTTTGCCCTACGACGAGATCGAAGGTTCGCGCACGGAAGTGCTCGGGCGCTTCGTCGAATTCGGCGAGCAACTTTTCGCGCTCGCGGACGACTTCCAGCGACCGCGTGCGCTGGCTCACTGGCAGCGCGATTTGATTGCCGCGCTCGATCGTTTTCTCGACACCGACGACGCAGACGAACGCGAATTGCTGCAACTGCGCGGCGCGCTCAAGCGTCTCGCGGAGATCGCCGGGCAATCCGCCAATGACGATGAGATCGCGCTGTCTGTGATCCTGGCGCAGCTCGAAGCGCTGCTCGCCGAAGCAGGCGGCGGCGCGGGTTTTCTCTCAGGCGAAATGACTTTCTGCGCGCTCAAGCCGATGCGCAGCATTCCGTTTCCCGTCGTCTGCCTGCTCGGTCTCAACGACACCGCGTATCCGCGCCACGAACGCGCGCCGTCGTTCGATCTCATCGCGCAAAATCCGAAGCGCGGCGACCGGCATCGGCGCGACGACGATCGCGCGCTGTTCCTCGAAGCGTTGCTCTCCGCGCGCGAAGTTTTTTATCTGAGTTACCTCGGTCGCTCGCCG
The DNA here is from genome assembly GCA_030854105.1 of Verrucomicrobiota bacterium. Taxonomy (GTDB): domain Bacteria; phylum Verrucomicrobiota; class Verrucomicrobiia; order Chthoniobacterales; family UBA10450; genus AV69. The sequence goes on from JALYTV010000037.1 coordinate 5,288, forward strand.
CGCGATAACAATCCGCTGCCGCCGAGCGTGCTAGTGAGCGAGCTGATTGATTACACGACACGCACTTTCAAAATCGAGGCCAAGGAGCTGATTCGCGAGCACGCGTTGCAGGCATTCAGTCCGCGCTATTTCAAAAACGATGCGCGCATTTTCAGTTACTCGGTCGACAACTGCGCGGCGGGTTGCGCGGCCGGCGGCGCGCGCACGGACGCGCCGGAGTTTATCGACGGGCCGCTGGCGAAGCCGGAAAGCAACGAAGTCGATCTCGAGCGGCTGATGAATTTCTTTGTGCATCCGGCGAAATTTTTCCTGCGCGATCGGCTCGGCCTGCAATTGCCGCGGGATGAGGAAGCGATTGAGGATCGCGAGCCGTTCGCATTGGCCCCGCTGGATAAATATCAGCTCGATCAGGATCTCGTGCGTGCCGCGCTCGACGGCCGCGAGCCGGAGAACGCGCTGGCTATGATCCGTGCGCGCGGCATTCTGCCCCCGGGCGAAATGGGCGCGCAAGCGTTCGACGAACTGTGCGGCAAAGCGCGCGCGTTCGCCGCGGAGATTGAGCCGCATCTTGCGGCGCCAAGCGAACCGCTGCTCATCGACGAGCGCATCGGCGATTTTCATTTCACCGCGCGCCTCGACGAAATGCGAGGCGACACGCTGGTGCAATATCGTCTCGCGAAATTGAAGCCTAAAGATTTCATCCGGCTTTGGCTCAAACATCTCGCGCGCCATCTCGTGTCGTCAGGCGACGCGATCCTGTTCGGCGCCGACGGCGAGAAGTTTACCTTCGCGCCGGTGGAAAACGCGCGCGCGTTACTCGCGGATTTACTCGCGCTCTACGCGGAAGGATTGCCGCTCCGCTTCTTTCCGAAATCGTCGTGGGCGTTGCTGGACGCGAAAGATGAAGCCAGCGGGATGAAAGCCGCGCGCGCCGCGTTTTTGGGCAGCAGCGAATCGCGCGATAACGATGCCCGCGATGCGTTCATCGAAGTCGCGTTTCGCAACATAGACGATCCGCTCAACGACGAGTGGCGCGAGACGACGGAAAGAATTTTGCGGCCGCTGTTCGATCACCGGAAATGAAAGCGTTCGACGCCATCACCACGCCGCTCGAGACCGGCTTCACTTTGATCGAAGCCAGCGCCGGCACCGGCAAGACGACCACGATTACCGCGATCGTGTTGCGGTTGATCGTCGAAGACGGCCTCGCCCTCGAAAATATTCTCGTCACGACCTACACGGAATTGGCGACGGCGGAATTGCGCGGACGCATTCGCGACGTCTTGAGCGCGGCGCTGGAAATTTTGCGCGGCGGAAAGCCGGATAACCAGATCGCGTCGTCTGTGATCGCGCTGGTTAACGACCGACCGTCGGCGAAGCGACGAATCGAGCACGCGCTGCGCACGTTTGATGACGCCGCGATTTTCACCATCCACGGCTTCTGCGCGCACGTGCTGGCGGATCGAGCGTTCGAAAGCGGCGCGCTTTTTGAGACGGAATTGCTGGCGGACGCAACGCCGATCCTGCGCGAAGCGACGGAAGATTTCTGGCGCAGAGAAACGTACGACGCATCGCCGATGATCGCGGCGTTGCTCAAAGAAAACCTGAGCGTCGCCTCGCTGCAAAAATTGCTGGAGGAATGTAGCGCGAATCCCACGCTGCAACTGCTTTCGGAGATCGAGGACGATGCCGCCCTGCGTCGCGAGATCGAAGCAAAATGGTCCGCGCTCGCCGATTGTTATCAAAACGACGCGGCGAAAATCAGCCGCGTGTTTGCGAATCTCAATTGGGCCAAACCCACGAACGACTTTCACGAGAGAGTGCGCGCGGCCGTCACCTTGCTGGCGCGGAACTTCGCGGCCAAGGCGGCGTTCGGCGAGATCAGCAAAGCGCTGGCGCTGCTCTCGATGTCACGCTTGGAGAAGCAAAAATACAAAGACGCGGCCATCTCGCCGCACGCATTTTTCAAAAGCTGCGAAGAGCTGGTCGCGCTGGTGTCGCGCTACGTCATCGCTTTGCAGCAGCGCTTCATGGTGTGGGCAAAAACGGAAGTGCGCCGGCGCAAGGTGGCGCGGCAGGTGCAGTCGTTCGACGACATGCTCACGCAATTAGACGGCGCGCTCAGCGGGGAGCGCGGCGAAGTTTTGCGGGAGACATTGCGCACGCGTTTTCCGGCGGCGTTGATCGATGAATTTCAGGACACCGATCCGGTGCAATACGCGATCTTCTCGAAAATTTACGAGCGCGGCGACGCGCGCGTGTTTTTCATCGGCGATCCGAAGCAATCGATCTACGGCTTCCGTGGTGCGGATGTGTTCACTTACCTCAGCGCGGCCAGGCGGGCGAACCGGAAATATTCGCTGCCGAGAAACTGGCGCTCGGAAGCGAAACTGGTCGGCGCGGTGAACGAGATGTTCGGCGTGCGACCGGATGCGTTCGCGATCGAAGGCATCGATTTCGAACCGGTAACTGCTGCCGGCAAAGCAGACGAAGCGACGCTCACCATCGACAAACAGCGCGATCAGCCGATGCGGATTTGGCTCGCGCCCAATGACGACTCGCGTGACATCGGCGGCGCGGTGGCGGGAGAAATTGCGCGGTTGCTGCGGGCGAACGCGCGCATCGGCGAAGAGAAGATCGTGCCGTCTGACATCGCGGTGCTGGTTTACACCAACTGGCAGCCGGCGGAGGTGCAGAAGGCGCTGGCGCGTTTTCGCATTCCGACCGTCGTTTACAGCGCGGAAAATGTTTTTCGTTCGCGCGAAGCGAGAGAATTGCGACGCATTCTGGCCGCCGTCGCGGAGCCGACGCGAGATCGGCTGGTGCGCGCCGCGCTCGCGACCGAAGCGCTCGGGTTGCGCGCGAGCGAATTGGAAAAACTCGCGACGGAGGAGAGCGCGTGGGAACGACGAGTGAATCGTTTCGCCGATTATCACGCGTTGTGGCGCGACGGAAGTTTCGTAGAAATGATGAGCGCGCTGTTTGTGCGCGAGAAGGTGCGCGCGCGCCTGCTCGGCTATGTGGATGGCGAACGGCGGCTGACGAATTTTCTGCATCTCATCGAGCTGCTGCATCGCGCCTGCGCCGAAAATCGCCTCGGCCTCGACGGGCTCGTGCTCTGGCTGGCGCGCGAGATGGCCGATGACAAACGCGGTCGCGAAGAATACGAAGTGCGGCTGGAGAGCGACGACGCGGCCGTGAAAATCGTGACCGTGCACAAAAGCAAAGGACTGGAATATCCGATCACGTTTTGCCCATTCGCCTGGCGCGATCCGAATACGAAAGGACCGATAAAATTTCATCGCGGCGACGATTTCCTGCTCGATCTGGAGAAGAGAAAAGAAAACGTGACGCAGCAGCGACGCGAAGTGTTGAGCGAAGCGGTGCGGCAATTTTATGTTGCGCTCACGCGCGCGAAACATCGGACGTATCTGGTGTGGACGAACGACAAATCGAAATCGAAATCGGCGCCGGCGTTTCTCGTTTCCGGCGCGCCGGTGGAAGAAATGGAGAAAGGCGTTGCGGCCGAAACGGTGACGGCATCGTTCACCGCGCAATTTGCCGCGAGCGCGAACATCGTGGTGGAACCGATGCCGGCGAAAGTGACGGCGAACGTTAGCCGACCCGATCTCAACGCCGCGACGTTAGCGCCGCGGGTTTTTTCCGGTGAAATCGATCGCAGTTGGGGTGTCGTCAGTTTCACTTCGCTCGTCAACGGTCGTAAAGAGGAAGCGCCGGATTACGACGCGGTCGAGAGCGTGCTGGCTGACGACGCGCCCGTCGCGAGCGAAGGCATCCACGCGTTTCCCGGCGGCACCCGCGCCGGCACCTGCCTGCATTTGATTCTCGAAAAACTCGATTTCACCGCGCCGGAACAATTGCAGCCGACGGTGAGCGAGCAGTTGCGCCTCTTTCGCATCGAGCAATTTGACGAAGTGGTGAGCGAGACCATTCGCCAAACGCTGGCGCTGCCTCTCGATGAGAGCGGAATGACGTTGTCGCATATCGCGAGCGCGTCGCGGATTTCCGAGTTGGAATTCACGTTGCCGGTGACGGGACTGACCAATACGCGTCTACGCGAAGTCTTCGCCGAGGAGTCGCTCGCGGTCGAACGCCTGCAATTCCCGCTCGCGAACGGTTTCATCAAAGGCTTTGTCGACCTGATCTTCGAGCACGACGGGCGTTTCTATATTGCGGATTGGAAATCGAACTGGCTCGGGCCGTCGCTCGCGAGTTACACGCCGGAAAGCATTGCGGCGGCGATGGCGCATCGTTTTTACGAGTTGCAGGCGAGCATCTATGCGGTCGCGCTGCACCGTTATCTGCGCGCGCGATTGCCGGATTACGATTGCGACCGGCATTTTGGCGGCGCGTTCTACATTTTCCTGCGCGGCGTAGAAGCGGGGGAGGCGAGCAAGGCGGTCTTTCACCGCAAGCCGCCGCGCGCCTTCATCGAAAAACTGGACGGGATTTTCCATGGCGGAGATTGAGCCGATCGATAAACACCTGGACGCGCTGCTGTCGCGCTTGGCGACGAAGCCGTCGCCGGAACTCTCGGCCGCGGTGCGGCTGCTGAGCAGTTTTGGCCGGCAAGGCCACGTCTGCATCGCGCTGGCTGACGTGGGAAAGGCAGAGCTGGAGGAGATCGGGCTGGCTAACGTTGGGAATCCGAAATCCTGGTCGAAGGCGCTTCGAGAATCAGGCGTGGTCGGGACTGTCGATGAACACAAACCGCTCGTGCTTGATCACGCCGGCCGTCTCTATTTGCAGCGCTACTGGGAATACGAGAAGCGCGTCGCGGACGAGCTGATCCGGCGTTCCAGGAGCGAAGAAATTAAATTCTACAAACAAAAGCTGAATAGCACTTTAGCCAATTTTTTTGCTCAGAATGCAGAAATGCAAAAACTGGCGGCGTTCGTCGCGGCCACGCGAAAATTGTGCGTTATTTCCGGCGCGCCGGGCACGGGCAAAACGAGAACGGTGGTGCTGGCGTGCGCGCTCATGATCGCGCTGTCTGATGAGCCACTTACTTTCGCGCTGGCGGCGCCGACGGGAAAGGCGGCCGCGCGTTTGAAAGAGACGGTGGCGCAATGCCGGGCGGAGCTGGATTTGCCGCCGGAGATCGCGGCGCAAATTCCGGGCGAGGCCTCGACCATCCAGCGTTTGCTCGGAGCACGCGGCAATTCCATTCGCTTCCAGCACAACGCGGAGCGTCCGCTCAACGCCGACGTCGTCGTCGTGGACGAAGCGTCGATGGTCGACCTGGCGTTGCTGGCGAAATTACTGACCGCGGTGCGACCCGATGCGCGGCTGTTATTGATCGGCGACAAGGACCAACTGGCTTCGGTCGAGGCGGGAAGCGTTTTCCGGGATATTTGCTCGCCGGGGACGGAAACCGGGGTTTCGCAGGAGCTGGCCAGGAAATTCGCGGCGGCCACGGGCGTAAAATTGTCCGGTGCGATGCCGCGGCAGGCGCCGTTGCAGGATTGCATCGTCGAGCTGAGAAAGAACTACCGGTTCCGCGATAACGACGCGATCGCGCAATTGAGCCGGGCGGTGAATGCGGGCGATGTGGAAACGGCGTTGGCCGTGGTGGAAAGGGGCGAGGCGGTCACGCTGCGATCGTTGCCGAAAATGCTGGAGCGCGAACTGCGCGCGAAAGTCCTGCCGCATTTCCAGAGATTGGCTGGTTTGCGCGATCCCGTCGCAGCATTGCGCGAGCAGGGAAACTTCGCGGTCCTGTGCGCGGTGCGTCGAGGACCGACCGGGGCGGAGACAATCAATCGCCTGCTCGCGGAGATGCTGCGCGGGTCGGAGCGCGAGCGGTATTTCCATGGGCTGCCGTTGATGATCGTGCGCAATGATTACCAGAGCGGGTTGTTTAACGGTGACCTCGGGATCGTGCTGGCTGACGACGAGGGGAAATCGCGTGCCTATTTTCCGGGGGAGGCCGACCGGGCGCGCGCTTTCGCGCTGGGTCGTCTGCCGGAGCACGAGTCGGCTTTCGCCTTGACGGTGCACAAGAGCCAGGGCTCGGAATTCCGCCGCGCGCTCATGATTTTGCCCGAGCGCGACACCCCTGTTCTCACGCGCGAATTGCTTTACACCGGCGTCACGCGAGTGCGGGAAGGTTTGGAAATTTGGGCGCGACGAGACGTGTTTGCGCAAGCGCTGCGCCGCAAGGTGCAGCGCGCTTCCGGTTTAGCCGACGCGCTCTGGAATGAGGCCAAGGGAAAGAAAGGTTGACGAGAATGGCCTAATTTTGAGACAAAACCTGTGTGAAATACAGTGCGAAAGGTTCCGGGACGGAGCGGTTCAGGAATCTGCTTCGTTGGAAACTCTCGGCCGCAGACCTAACGGGGTTCCTGGGGTAATCCCGGCGAACGATGCTTATTAGCGAATCAATCTCACGCGATGCCACAATCGTCTTCGCTCGCGGAGAGCGCGATTATACCTTTCGCGATGTCGTCGACTGGGCGCTGGTAGCCGGGCATCTGGATCCGCTCTGGCGGGAATTCCGGCATACACTGGAATGCGATCGCGAAGCTGAAAAGCACGACTTGGAAGCGGACGATGACGCCGTCAGCGACGCGTCGATCCAATTTCGATACAAATACGATTTGATCACGGCGGAGGAGACCGAGAAGTGGCTGGGCGAGCGCGGACTTGATCTCTCGGATTTTAGCGCGCATTTCGTGCGGAAATACTGGGGGCAATCTTACTCGGGCGAAGTCGCAACGCCGGACGTGAGCTACGAGAAGGCGTCGGCGGAAGAAAAGGATTTGTTTCTCATCACGCTGATTGTGGACGGCGAGATGGAGCGGTTGTCGCTGGAGCTGAGCCGACGCGTGGCGGCCGAGGTGGGGGCGGAGCCGCCTGCTGCGGCCGAGGTTGCAGCCGTGCGCGCGGATTTTTTGGCAAGGGCGAAGATCGAGAAGGTTGACAGCTGGTTGCGCGCGATGGGCCGCGATGAGGCATGGCTTGATGAAACGCTGAAGGCGGAGGCGATTTACCGGAAATCAGTCGACGCGCTCACCAGTGAAAAAGAACTGGTGCGGGAGCTGAATCCATTACGCCTGCTCATGACGCGTTTCGAGATCGAGACGGTTGAAGTCGATTCGAAAGATGCGGCGTCGGAAGTGGTGGCATGTGTGCGCGACGACGGCATGCAGATGGAAGAGGTCGCGACGGAAGGGCGTTATCCATTTAACCGGCACGATGTGTTGCTGGAGGATATCGCTCCGGAAACGCAACCGCGTTTTCTGAGCGTGAAGGCTGGCACCTTGATGGAGCCGGTGGGACGCGGCGAAGGCTACGAAGTCATGCGCGTAACTGTCCGCACCGAGCCGACGCTGGCCGATCCAGCCGTGCGCACGCGCCTGGAACAACGCCTCTCGGCCCGGCATTTCTCGGAGATCATCGCCAAGCGCATCGCCTGGCGAATCATGCCTCAACCGGCGGAATGAATACCAAAGACGTCGATCTCTTGCGCCGATCGGATCTGTTCCGCTTTCTGGCGGACGAACATTTCGACAAGATTCGTCCGCTGCTGAACGAAGAGCACTTCGACTTCGGCGAACTCATCGTGAAGCAAGGCGATCCCGCGGACGCGTTTTACGTGCTCATTTCTGGGCGCGCGCGCGTGGTTAAGATCGGGAATAACGGCGAGGAGATCGCGCTGGGTACGCTTCGCCCGGGAGATAGTTTCGGTGAGTCAGCGTTAAAGGAAGGGGGAACGCGGACGGCCTCGGTGCGTTGCAGCACTTCGGTGCAGGTGTTGCGGCTCGGCCGCGAAGAATTCCTCGAGCTCGTCGCCAAAGTTCCCGAGCTGCGGCAGCACATGCAGATGACGGGCTTGCATCGCAGCCTGCACGGTTTCCTCTACGAGTTCAGCAATTTCGGCCGACTGCCAACGGCGGCGTTGCGCGGGATGATCGACAAACTCGAGAAGGTCAAAATCGCGAAAGGCGCGTTGATCATTAAAGAAGGCGACGCCGCCGGCCCGCTTTTCATTTTAGAAAAAGGACGCGCGCGCGCTTACACGCAGAATAACGGCTCGAAAAAGAATCTCGCGTTTTATCGTGATGGCGATTTTTTCGGCGAACTTTCCATCCTGAACGGGTCGCCGCGGGCCGCATCGGTCGAAGCCTATTCCGATTGCGAACTGCTCGCGCTCGAGCCCGAGGCAGTGAAGTCGCTGAAGCGCGAATATCCGGAATTCGGCAAGCTGCTGGAAGAACGCCTCGCGCAATACCAGGCGAAAACGGAAGCGCGCATCCCGCTCGATTTCACCGAGGAAATGTTGCCGGCGGACGCGGCGGTGCAGAATAAGGTCGCGCTCGATGGCCGCGTCGCCGTGGCGCCGAAGGCGGAAGATCCCAACGCGCCGTTTATCGACGACGAGGGACATTTCAAGAAGAAGAAGGGCCGCATCCGTCGCTTTGAGCACATCCAGCAGATCGACGAAATGGATTGCGGTGCAGCCAGCCTCGGCATGATCTGCCGCCATTTCGGGCGCAAGGTTTCGCTCGCGCGCATTCGCCTGCTCTGCCACACCGCGACCGACGGGACGAGCCTCAAGGCGCTCTGTCGTGCGGCCAATGAGCTCGGTCTCGCTGCGCGCGCGCTCAAAGTTTCACTGCGCAATCTGAACCTAATGCCGCTGCCCGCGATCGTGCATTGGGAAGGCAACCACTGGATGGTGCTCTACAACGTCGATGAGGAATTTGTGCGCGTCGCCGATCCGGCGATGGGATTGCGCCGCATCCCGCGCAAGGAATTCGAGCAGAAATGGTCCGGCTACGCAGCGCTGTTTGACTACACGATTGCGTTCGAAAAAGCGCCGGAGAGTAAAGCGTCGCTCGCCTGGGTGGTGCCGTTCCTCGCGAAATTCAAAACGATCCTTTTACAGGTTCTCGCACTCGCGGTTGCAATCAGTTTCCTCCAGCTGCTCTTCCCCGTCTTTACGCAGATGGTGGTCGATAAGGTAATCGTCGAAAATGATCTGGGTCTGCTGCGGATCATCATCATCGGCATGGTCGCAGCCATCGTTTTCGTGCAACTCGCGGCCATCGCGCAGGAGTATCTGCTGGCATTTGCCGCGGTGCGGCTCGATACCGCGATCCTCGATTTTCTAAGTCGCAAAATGCTTGCTTTGCCGATGACCTATTTCACGTCGCGGCGCACGGGCGACATCCAGCGCCGCCTCGATGGGGCGCGCCAGGTCCGCCAGTTTGCGGTGCAACATGGCATCTCTGCATTTCTCGCGCTGATTCAATTGCTCGGCGCAGTCACGTTGATGAGTCTCTACAGCGGCTGGCTCACGCTGGCGTTTCTCGCCACCACACCGCTCTACCTCGGGCTGATGTATTTCTCGTTGAAGGTGCTGCGGCCGCTTTTCGCCGAAGTCGAGGAGAGCCAAGGCAAATATAGTTCCCACCAGATCGATGCCATCAAAGGAATCGAGGCGGTGAAAGCGGCGTCCGCCGAATCGGTTTTTCGCGACACGATGTTGAACGAGTTCCTCGCCGTCTCGAAAAAGATCTTCAAGTCGACCTTCGTTGTCATGTCCTACGACAGCATCCTGCAGTCGATTGGAATGCTTTCGACCGCGATCTTCCTGCTTGTGGGTGCATCGCAGGTCATTAATGGGGCCCTCAGCATCGGCGGCTTCGTCGCCTTCAGTTCGCTCACTGCGATCGCCTACAGCGGCATCCTGCGCACACTCGGCGTGTGGGATAACATGCAGCTGGCCGCGGTGCTGTTGAACCGGCTCAATGACATCTTCGAACAGGAACCGGAGCAAGGACATGACCGCTCGGCCCTCGTGCCGGTACACAGTCTCGAGGGGCGTATCGAGCTGCGGAACGTTTGCTTCCGCTACGGCGGCCCGGAGTCGCCCAACATTCTGTCGAATATCACTCTCGACATCGCGCCCGGCCGGATGATCGCGTTCGTCGGCCGCAGCGGCTGCGGCAAAACGACATTGATCAAGATGATCGCCGGCCTGCTCGAGCCGACGGAAGGTACCATTCTTTTTGATAATGTCGATCTGCGCTCCTTGAACTATCGCGATGTGCGCCGTCACATCGGCATGGTGCTACAGGAAAATCATATGTTTAACGAGACGATCGCACGCAACGTCTCGTTCGGTGACTCGGAGCCCGATCTGGATCGCGTCCTCTCCGCCGCGCAGGCGGCCGCGGCGCACGAGTTCATCATGCGCCTGCCGCTGGGCTACGAAACCAAGATTGGCGAATCCGGCCTCTCGCTTTCCGGCGGACAAAAACAGCGCATCGCGATCGCGCGTGCCCTTTACAACAACCCGCCGATTTTGATTTTCGACGAAGCGACGAGCGCGCTGGATACGGAATCAGAGCGCGCCATTCAAAACAACATCGGTCGCATCATGGCTGGTCGCACCACCATCGCGATCGCGCATCGGCTGAGCACGATTCGCGAAGCCCATACGATTGTGGTGCTGGAGAAAGGAAGCGTCGCGGAGTTCGGATCGCACGACGAGCTGATGGAACAGCGTGGTCTCTATTTTTATCTTTCCAGTCAACAAATGGGGGTAGGGGGATGAGCGCCGAAACTTACAATAGCCTGGATGCAGAATCCGACATGTTGCCGGCCGATCCGCCGGCCTACGTCATCCGTTTCATTGCGCGGTTGCTGCTCGCGATTTTTGTCGTCGCGCTCTTGGTCGCGATTTTCGTTCCACTGCCAGAGACGGTGAACGCGCCCTTTGTTCTCGTGCCGCACGAAGGCGCTGATCCGATTCAGTCCCCGCGACAGGCGACCGTAAGCAAAGTGGCTGTTACCGAAGGCCAGAGGGTGAAGGCAGGCGACGCACTCTTTGTCCTTCGCTCCGACGAAATTCGTGGCTGGGACACACAACAGCGGACGCTGGCAGAAGATCTCCGTTCGCACGAGCTGACCCTCTCGAAGATGGACGAGGCTTTCCGCGACGAATCGTCGATTAAGGACGCGCAGGTTTCACAGGCCGAGAGCGAACTGAAATTTCGTGAGCAACAGGTCAGCAGCAATCACGATCTGCTCACGCGCATGCAGAAACTCTCGAAGAGCGGCGGCTTCTCGAAAGTGGAGCTGATTAAACTGCAGATCGAAACCGCCGGCGCGGAAAAGGATTTCTCCGTGGCCCAGAGAACGTTGCAGCAGGTGCAACTGGAACGTGAGCAATTACGCAACGATCACTCGCGCAAGCGCGCGGAAGAGACAGCCGAGCTCGAAAAAATCAAAGTGCGCATGAGCGCGTTGAAGGCTGACCTGGAAAATTCGCAGCAGAATTTGCTCACCATTCGGGCGCCATACGACGCGATGGTGATCTCGCTCGGGCAACGCAACGTCGGCAGCGTGGTCCAGAACGGGCAGGAGCTTTGCCAGTTGGCGCGCATGAATAAACAACCGCTCGCGCGACTCGTTATCAGCGAATCGGGCTTATCTAGGCTAAAGGTGGGCCAGACGGTACGATTCTTCGTCGAAGCATACCCGTACCAGCGCTTCGGCGTTGCGGTTGGAAAACTGCAATGGATCAGCCCGTCCGCTGTCCGAACTCCTGAAGGCACGCAGTTCATCGCGCTTGCGTCCATCGGGCAACCCAATGGGAAAAAGAAAATGGAGCTTGGCGTCGGCATGCGTGGGGACGCTCGCGTTGCCGTCGGGCATCGCACCCTCATCGATTACGCGTTCGAGCCCATTCATCAATTAAAAGAAAGCCTGGAGTAAACTTCGAGGCGCGAAGGGAATGCAGCCGCAGCTTTCCAATCTCAAAGTCGAGGACTTGCGGTCGACAAACTACGCGATGGCGAAATGCATTCGCCTGGCGAAGCTCGCGGCCGGATCAGACGTGCCCGTGGTTCTGCTCGGCGAAACCGGCACAGGCAAGACGCTGCTCGCGCACGCCATTCACAATTCGTCCGCCCGCGCCGCTGGGCCGTTCATTTCTTTCAACGCCTCCGCCATGAGCGACACGCTTCTGGAGAGCCAGCTTTTCGGGCACGAGAAGGGCGCGTTCACCGGTGCGCAACAGGCCGTGAAAGGGAAGTTCGAGCTGTCGAATGCGGGCACCATTTTTCTCGATGAAATTTCCGAGATGAGCCCGCTGGCGCAGGTGAAAGTCCTGCGCGTTCTCGAATACGGCGAATTCGAACGCCTCGGCTCGGAAGACATGCTGAAAACGGACGCGCGCATCCTTTGCGCCACAAATTGCTCGCTGCGTGAACGCGTGCGCCAGGGGAAATTCCGCGAAGATCTCTATCATCGCCTGAACGGGCTGACTATTCTGATCCCGGCTTTGCGCGATCGACGCGAGGAACTCCCGGGATTGATCGCGGCAGAACTGAAGGCGTCGGCCAAACGTTCCAAAAAGGAAATCACCGCGATCCACCCCGCCGCGATGGAACGCCTGCTCGCGCACGATTGGCGCGGTAATTTGCGCGAGCTCAGTCACGCTGTCCGCACCATGACGTTGTTTTGCGACGGCAACGTCATCATGCCCGAGCACGTGCAGTTCGCACCCGACTTGGAACTCTGGGACAACGCCGCTCGCGTTGAGCGGACCGAACACGAAGCGAAAAATCACAGTCAGACCGGCGTGCTGAGCGACTTGTCGCTGGCCGGCGCCATTCGTCGGCACGTAAGCCTGGTTTACCGCGAAGCGAACCGGAATCAGCGGCAAACGGCCAAGCTTCTGGGCATCTCACGCGCCACCCTGAGCAGGCACCTGCGGGGGATGGATCAGAAGTAAGGCATTGTGGCCTCGTTCCATCTCGGTATAGTATCATTACTGGGCCGCGCAGCATATTGCACGTAAGTTTGCGAGACAGGATTTATTGCCAAGCGCTGGAATCAGTAGTTTACTGATACTCAGATGTTTATGATTGGACATAATTTATCTATCTCGCGTTATTATCTCGCGTTTTTCGACCGTGGCACGCATCATGGTAATAGGACGGCGTGAGTTCGTCGAAGGAAAGCAAGAACGCGGATGGTAAAGAGCCAGGTGCTCCTCGTCAGAAGCGTTCGAAGGAAAAACTGATTCGTCTGGATGACCTGATCCCTGATGAGAAGGTCATTGGAGGAAAGCAGTATCTGTTCGGCGCTACTGGCATAACCCACAACCAAAACAACAACTGAAGGAAAATAATATGAGCGAACAAAAAGACGCAAAATTGAAGGATCTGCAGCCGAAAAAAGACGCTAAAGGTGGCGGCGGAGTCCGCGCCATGGGCGGCGGCAGCGCAGCTCTCGGTGGCAACAGCGCGGCGGGCGGCGGCAACGCGGCCGCAGGTCGCGGAAATAGCGCCAGCGGCGCTAACGCCGGCAACTAAGTAACTTGCCAAAGGCCGCGACGTGGTTCCAATCCACGTCCGGCTCGCGGCAAAACAAATTTTTTCGGAGTCGACGCGGTTGCATAATCGCTTTGGCGTCCGAAGCCCAACGAAAAACCAAAATACGAAAGGCCAAAATGAGCGAACAAAAAGACCAGGATCTGAAGGATCTAACTCCCGATAAAGACGCTAAAGGCGGTCACGGCAATCCGAAGCCACAACACGAACGCTAAACGACACACCGCATCGCGCCGCAGTCCAAATCTGCGGTGCGGTGCTTCATTCAACCCTGACACACAAAGATTATGAGCGAACAAAAAGAAGAATTGAAGGACCTGACTCCGGAAAAGGACGCTAAAGGCGGCATTCACAATCCGAAGCCAAATTACGAGCGCTAAGTAGTTAGCCATGCCCGGAGCCGCGCATGTGGGCGAAAGCCTGCGGCGCGGCTCTTCGCGTTTTCCGTTTCGGAGAGACGCAAGGAAAGTCCCGCCAGCGAAATCGAAAAAACCACTCGACGAGATCGAGTTGGTTGCGGGGGCGGGATTTGAACCCGCGGCCTTCAGGTTATGAGCCTGACGAGCTACCAGGCTGCTCCACCCCGCGTCTTGATGCGCAATATGTCGATGCCTTTCCCCGCGCGCAACTAAAAACGCGCGCGCATTTCCAAAAGAGCGCTTGCCGCGTCCGGCGCGATGCGCAAATTGGTGCGCTCTTCGCGACCCGAATGATCCAGAGTAGCTCAGTGGTAGAGCGGTCGGCTGTTAACCGATTGGTCGTAGGTTCGAATCCTACCTCTGGAGCCACGGTCGCACGTGCACCCGCACGAGGCGATTGCTCCCCGCCGTAGGCCGTTTACGAGGGGAACTGTCAGCGGATTTGCCAGCGAAAGGGCAGGCAAGCGATGATTCGCACCTGCTCTCGCAGCACTCCGCCAGTACTCCGTATGCGAAAACATTCGGCCCGTTCATTCTCTCAACATGGAGAAAAACGTGAATCAATATCGATTGTTCCGACGCGGAAATGGCGTGCTTTACTGGCAGGATAAATTTTCCTCAAAGCAGGGAAGCCTGCGAACGAAAGATCGCGACGCTGCAAAAGCGCTCGTGCACGCGCTTAACGAATCGCAGCGTCAACGGGGATTAAATCTTGCCATGGCGCGCACGTATCTCGCCGCGCACGACCCGATGATGAGCTCGCGCACTTGGCAGCAGGTGATGGACGAAATGGCCACGCACGGCATTGGGACGACGCAGGAACGGTGCGCCCGCGGATTCCGCAGCCGCGCTTACGGCTCGCTCCGAAACAAAATGCTGCTCGAGACGACGTCTTCCGATCTGCTGGCCGTCCTGCACGCCAACGGAAACTCGGTTGGACATTATTTGCGCCGGTTGCACAATCTCGCGCTCGATCTGGGCTGGCTCGCCTGGCCCATCCTCGCCAAGCGAGCGTGGCCCAAAATCCGGAGCCAACCAAAGAGAGCGATCACGGCCGACGAGCACAGCGTCGTCATCGCTTTGGAAAAAAATGCCGAACGTCGCGCGTATTACGAGCTCCTTTACGAGACCGGTGCGTCGCAATCCGATGCAGCGAATCTGAGCGCGAAAAATATCGACCGCGCTAACGGCGTGCTCGTTTACCGCCGCCAGAAACTCGGTGCGTTCAGTGAGCCAGCCAGGTTAACCATTGGTTCGAGGCTGCAGCGGATCCTCGAAACGTTGCCGCGAAGCGGCGACTTGTTTCCCAACATTAAAAAGACCTCGGCTAAAGACCGGGCGGCGGAGTTTCGCAGGCGTTGCCGTGCGGCTGGGATCAGCGGAATCAGTCTCCACAGCTATCGCTATGCGTGGGCGCAGCGGGCCAAATCGTGCGGTTATCCGCAGCGCTTTGCGCAGGAAGCCCTTGTGCACAACAGCCGAGCCGTGCACGAAGCCTACGCGAAGGGCGCGTTTGTTGTTCTCCCTGCCCTGGAAGAATACGAAGGAAAGATCATCCATCTCGACCGTTTGAATGTTATTTAAGCGTGGGATCCGACGCGCATTTGATATGCTTTGTGTCGAGGTGCGCCTTAGCGCTGCGACTCGCCTGTCGCCGAGCATTTACCGCTCTACGTTCCTCAGGCAGAGCGAGGACCATCTGCGCCGTTAATCCGCTTTCGCGTGTTCTTCACGAGCCAATGTTTAGCGAGTGCCTTCGTGGCCTCTGACAGCCAGGAGCAATTTTCTGTGAGTTGCACGATTTCCACTGACGAAAAATACTTTGGCGCATTCGGGGCTGGCTTCCCCAAGGGAACGAGCAAACGCGCAGCGATGAGCGGCGCGATGTCGTGCTCTTGCACGCCGAGGAGCGCGGCTGCCTCGGATGTGTTTATACGATCGGGAAGACGGCGACAGTTTAGAAATGAATACTTCTCCGCAATCGCGCCCACTGTTTTGCTCGAAAACATATGCATATTGAATGCGGAAATTTCTTATTGACACTCTCCGACAGTCTGAACTAAAAGTGGAGTCAGTGAACTGAGGATATCTATGCACGAAATCTTCCACGCAGTCAATTGTCTTTTGCCACCCAGAACTGCAGACGCACTCAAGACCGAGGCAAAGATTCTCGGAATTGACGCAGGCAGCCTGGCCACTGCCGTCCTTTGCGATTTCTTTGATTCGCCATCCGGAGAAGCCGCTGCTGGCACCCTTCGTCGGCCAGTCCCGAGTGCGGGCCCGCGGTCATCTGCGCAAACGCTTCCCTCGCGTGACTTCAGCGCGGCGCTGGACTTCGATGATTATCCTCCGCTGTCAATCCAGTTGACGCAGGATTTTGTAAACACGGCGCTCCAAATTGGAGGCGTCCGCGTTTACAGGCGTGGACGCTCAATCGTCTTTATGCCGCGGTTTGCAGCCGTCGAATATCCAATCTCACGTCGTGGCGCCTTGCCCGGTTTGGTGGTGAACTTTTATGGGCGGCCTGACCAATTCGACGATCCCCAAAAAGTTCTTTACCGAGGTCCCAACTCTTATGTCCGCGCACGTATTCACACGCCAGAGCAGTTGCACTACTGCCAGAGCTTCCTGGCGCAAGCCTACGAGAATCGCTTCGGCAGCCGCGGAGGTAAACGATGAAGCGCGAGTCCGACGATATTTCTGGTCCGCGCGGCCACATCGAGAAGCTCGAGTTGGGAATCCCACTGACTCCAGAGCAACACGCGCTGGCGCTAAACGAAGCGCTGGGCAATGGCGACTATTCCGATTGGCATTTCGTCGAATACGGGTACCGGCCTCGACTCGGAAAATCGCCTAAATAAACAGCGGAAAATCCACCAATAATCCGTCGCAAGTTTCTGCCCATTCCATGACCAACGGCAGACGAAGGCCTGCCTAAAAACACCAACTGAGCGGCACGGGATTGCACCGCTGGTGTTGCACAATACGGAGCGATCGGGCCGCCCGTCCTTCGCGCTGACGCCTCGCACCCAAAGCACGCAACGCGGAATCGTCCACGGTTGCGCGGGACAAATGCCCAAGACCAGCTCGGGCGACAGGAAGAGAAACGGGATGCAAGGCGCGTCGACGCTTGACGGGGTAGTGTTACATTCGAACCTGCTCCCGCGGCTGGTTATATTTCAGGCAGTTATCGTAAAACGATCGGAGTTCAGGCGCTGCGCTATCGCCGGCCCCTTCGATGTCAGCGATGAGTCGCTCCCAGCTAATACACTCGACAGAAATTCGACTGACCAGCGGGGCGAAGTAGGCGTCGAGCCAAGGGTCCAGAGTACCCTCGTAAGCGCGCACGCGTTCGCGCACGGTACGATCAATGTCTTCTCGCGTCATTTGAGGCTCGAAAACACCGCTCTCGATAGCTGCTTGCGGAGCCAAGACATAAAATCCTATTG